>NZ_JBKGUA010000011.1:0-235975 GCF_046543485.1 Paraburkholderia sp. EG304
CCAACGTCCTGGAGCCGGAACTCGACCAGAACTGACAAGGAAATCTACAATCGACACCGCGCAACGCCCAACCCCGCCGAATCGGTCACGTTCCCGAAATCGGCGGTCACGTTCGCCGAAATCCGCAGGATACGATAAAGGGGTCGCTGAAGCTCCCCATGAACGCGAGCAACGCCAGCCAAAAAAAAATTGCCTTCGAAAGCTGTGGCGCGCACCATTGACGATACGCGAACCAGAACAGACCTGCCCCGAGAAGGATCGTCGTGATGTGCGTGGGTGCGGTGCCGAGAACACGCATCGAGTGGTCGTCGATGACGATTGGAAGTCCCAGGCACACGAACACCGCTGCCTGTTGCCATCGGCTATCCGGGGTGATCTGACCGGTCATCCAGATGCAGGAGCAGACAACAGCTGCCCAGACCATCGCTGGAAAAATAAACAGGATTCGAGGGGTTAACCCCAGGAAGAGAGTCAACACACCCTCTGGAAGCAAATCCGTGAAATAGAATGGGTCGGGGGGGAATTCCCAACCGCGAAGCAGAGGATTGCCGAGCACTATGTCTCGGGCTGCCAACAACGAGTTCACGTCATCGCTGGTTCGTGCCAAAAAATGAAACAGCGAAAAGTACGTTACCGTGAGGACAATGAATGCGGATAGATATATTGGCGAGCGTAAATATCCCCAACGGTTTCGACTGCGAACCATGAACACACCTTTTGAGGTAAGGTTGCGAGACGAACTTTTCGATAGCACATATGCAGCTTGATTGACCGCGAAAACTACCTTTCGTGCTCCGCCATTGAGTATTCCGCTGGCTTATTTCAGGCCGCGCCGGGATGCCGACCAGGCAACGGTCCATTAACTTTCCGAGGATTCTATGGCAATTTTCGACCAGGGAGAACTGAAAGAAATCGACGAGATTCTGGCCTTCATCGAGAACGGAGCCACTCGTGACGTCAACCTGCAGGACCGCTTGGCGAGGATTTCGATCAGAGCTGCCGGCGAACTTCGTACGCTGAACGAGATGGATCCCTTCTCCGACGAGTACCTGACGAAAATTCGCCAAGTTCACGAAGAGATCGTGGGTCAAATGCATACTTTGGAGCCGCGAGCCACGCGTCAGTCGAACCATGAAGGTGAAAGTTCGGGGCCGTATCCATGGGATGCCCGACATCCGAAGTCGGTTGCTGCGATGCTTATCGCATGCGGGTTCCTGATCCAGGTTGCAGACATCCCGCGTCACGGACGCATCCTCGAAGTGGGTTGCGGTACGGGTTCGCTGACCTGGAATCTGGCGCGTATGGGATATCGAGTCGACGCGCTGGACCCGAGCTTCGCGCAATGCGATTCGGTCGTCGCCACGACCAGGGATCTGCCATTCGTGCCGAATGTCATCGCGTCGACGCTTAACGACTGGATCGATAAACGCCAAAAAAGCTATAAATACGACGCAGTGATTTTTTTTGAATCGTTCCGCCGTATCATGGATCACAAGTCTTGTCTCGAGAAGCTTACGCGAGACGGGCACATTGAAGATAACGCCAAAATCATCATTGCCGCAGAGTCAATTTTTCCGAGCACTTCCGAGCTGCTCCCGTATCCTTGGGGGCCTCGTCTGGATGGCGCATCACTGCGCTCGATGCGCAAATGGGGGCGGCTTGAACTCGGGTTTACACGAAGGTATCTGCAAGACTTATTGGCTCGGGTTGGCATGCAATATAAGCGTCTCGAAACGGACCTGGCCCTTCCGTTATCGCAAATCGTCGTCGGATCGCGCCGCATTCAACGTCCATATTGTGAAGTTCTACTGAAAGACGACTCTCGTCGTTACAAGGCTACGATCGAAGAGGGGTTCAATCTCGCCGCAGAAGGGTTCCCAGGCTTCCTCAAATGGGCCTCTGGCCTCTCGTTCAGGGAGGACTGGGGGCGATGGACGGTCGGCTCTCGCGTTGAGTTGGTGTTTAACGAGCAGTTACCGTCAAACGTGGAAATACTGCTCGAACTTCATCAAGTCTTTGGGCCAAATGTCGGCAAGTACCTCACTGTAGTGATCGACCAGAAGTCTCAGGTCGAGACTCTAAGGATGGTAGAAGACAAAAAGTCATATTCGTTCAGGTTTCGTGACGTAAAGACAAAGATGCTGACGCTGCTGATCCCGTGTCCAGGCAGACCCAAAGAAGTGCCAGAGTGGGGCAATGAGGACGCCCGCCAGATCGGAGTCGGAATTCGCTCAATTGCGTTCCGCGAACTGTAGCGAATCGTCCGGTGCGGAGAAAAGCTTTTGACTGCAGGCGAGGGGACGTGCACATCATCGCAAAGATGGTATCGGCGATCGACGCCCAAACCTCCGGCAACAGATGGTGGCAGTCTCGTTCGCCGATTTCATCGTTGAGTACCGCTCGAGTCACGGGATCGCGTCTATGTCAAAGCCGGGCGGGTGCGTGGGGACTTCGGGTGACGCCATATTTGCGCTTCTGCTTATAGAGAATCGTTGTCTAGCTGCGGATCGTATACAAATACTTACACCTCAGGATTGCAAATGAGTCTACAAAGCAGGAAGGTACGCATTGTTGATGCCATTTTCGACATTACTGGCGACAGCGGCTATCTCACCAGCATGGGCGACACATTCGAGCCGGCGACGCTCGACGTGCTGCACTCCCTGGTTACCAACGAGTCGCATGTTATCGACGTAGGCGCGAACATCGGATTTACGTCCATCGCTTTTTCTACATTCTGCCCAAACGGCAAGATTGCCGCCGTTGAACCTGTGCCTCGAACTTTCGAGCTATTGGAGAAAAACCTGTCCGCAGCTGGAGTGACTAACGTGTCGCGTCTTAATTTCGCGTTGGGCGCGCAGGCTGGCGAATTGAAAATGCAGGGAAATCCTGACTTCCTGGCTGGATCGTTCGTTGCCGACAAGTTCTCGATCAACGACGGCATCCATTTCGTAGACACTGTGCCGGTCTATCGTCTGGACGAAGCATTCGAATCCATGGGCCTCGCGCGTGTTGACGCGATGAAAGTCGATGTCGAGGGTTTCGAGCTCGATGTCTTCGAAGGCGCCCGCGCAACCCTCGAAACTTTCAAGCCTCTGGTGTTCATGGAGATGAATCACTGGTGTCTTTCCATGTTTCGACGAATGACTATTCCAGATTTTCGCGAACGGCTCCTCTCCATCTTTCCTTACATCTACGCCATCCACGGTTTGGAAGCGTGCGATATGCGCGTCGAGAATGTCGCCTATTACGTCGCTCATGAGCACCTGACGCAGAACAAATTTACCAACCTCATTGCCGGGTTCGACAAGGATCGCGTCGCTACGGCCATCGAACGATACAAGGAGCGGCGCGCTGCCCATTTGCCAGCGTGGGCGGGGCTTTTGCCGCATGAGATCGATGCATTGATCGCTCGAGCGAAAGCCGCGGAAGAACGCGCGAGGATTTATGAGTACCGTTCCGAAGTGCTGGAGAAGGTCGTCAATGACAAGGAGCGATTGATCTGGGCACTTGAAGAAAAGCTCGCTCGGAAATAGACCAGACTGCGCCGGCAACTCCAGCGCGAGTGCCGAATGAGCGGGGCGCCGCGAAGACCGTGCGGCGTTCTGAATGGCTGAATAGAACCCGCCGTCCGTGCGACTTAACTCATGAGGAGAAAGGAGCACCCATGACTCTCTTTAATCAAGCCGAATTCGCAGAGTTGGATCGCATGCTTGCAGATGTCGAGCATGCTGCTCAGGATAATGCTGATCTCGTTCGGCGCTTGGCGGCGTTTTCTATCTCACCCAGTGGCGATCTTTCTGAAATGAAACGCCTCGACCCGGTTTCCGATACTTATATTGCCCGTGTGAAATCGGTACACGAGGAAATCATTGGTCGGACGCATGACGCCCATCTCGAAGGGTTGCCGGACGCGAACCTCAATCCGGAGCATGAACGGGACTGGCCGTATCCTTGGGGTACCAAATCCGCAGGGACCGTGGGTATATCGCTGATTGCATATGGGTTTCTTATCAAGGTCGCCAACCTTCCGCCGAGCGCGCGCATTCTTGAAGTGGGTTGCGGTGTGGGTTCGCTGACCACGAATCTGTCGCGCATGGGATATCGCGTCGACGCTCTCGATCCGAACGAGTTGCAGTGCAAGATCATTCGCGATGCAACGAAGCACTATCCCGAGCCGCCAAACGTCATCGCGCAAACATTGGACCAATGGTTAGCGTCCAGGACTGCAAACTACAAGTACGACGCGGTTATCTTTTTCGAGTCGTTCCATCACGTCATCGATCATCGAGACTGTCTGCGCGAAATGCTCATTAATCACCTGGAGCTCGATGCAAAGATAATACTGGCGGCGGAACCTATCCTTGAACAGGAGAACTCGCTGCTTCCCTATCCTTGGGGGCCGCGCCTCGACGGGGAGTCCTTGCGGGCGATGCGCCGCTGGGGCTGGCTCGAATTGGGATTTACGCGTGCGTATATCAAGCGGCTATTCGACGATTTCGGGCTTTCCATCGAAACGTTCAGCTGTGTCGACGCGCTCCCGCTTTCTCAAGTCGTCATTGGCCAAAAGCCTCTCAATACCGTCAATCGGACGATTGATAACGGGAGCCGCTATGCCGCTGCGCTGGAGGATGGAATAGCTCTATCCATCGACGGAATGCCTGCCTATGTCTCCTCGTTTTCGGGACTCTCGGTAGCGGAAAGTTGGGGACGATGGACTATCGGCGATATCGTGAAGCTTGAATTTACGCACAAGCTGCCACGCGACTTTGCGCTCAGGTTGGAACTCAAAAGCGTCTTCGGTCCCAACGTGAGAAAAGACCTGCAGGTACGCGCCGGCGCAAAGACGTCCGCTAAGAAGCTCGCGCCGATCGAAGAGGCGACGACCTATGAATTTTGCTTCAACGATGTGGACGCAAATGCGCTGGAGTTCGTCATTCCCCATCCTTGCCGGCCGAAAGATCTGCCTGGGCTCGGCATCGAAGATCCCCGCCGCATCGGAATCGGCATCGAATCGCTAACTATCATGCCGCGATAATCCACTCTGCGAGCGCTGCGAGAGGCCGTTTGGCTGTCCTGGTTGCGCAAGGGAGAAGCATGACCGCAAGTCCTCTTTCACCGAGTAGGCGCAGCCGATCCCGCGCAACGCGCGCCGCCCGATGCGCCAGCGCGGGCGAACGCGTTGCCGAACGGATTTACGTCGGTCCTCCATGAGGCGACGCCGAGTTGCACTTGCTTTAGACGACTATGCTTCGATTAGGCCAAAGAGTTCGTCAAAGCTTTTTTCCCACGTTTGTCGCTCGAACCACTGTGGAATCTGCGCTTCATAGGCCTTCAGTCGTTCGGGGTCGTCGATCAGACCGCGAATCACCCTATAGGCCTGGCCCGTGTCGTACGAGTCGAACATCAGCGCAGGGAACGGATTGATCTCCGGAAGGCTCGTGTTGTTCGAGGTGACGCATACTTTGCCGTAAAACAGGCTTTCGCTCGCAGGCAAACCCCATCCTTCGGCATGCGACGGGAATGCCGTAAACATGCAGCCTTTCAGCAAGCCGACCAGCTGTTCGTCCGTGATGCCGTGACGGATCTCGATCAGATCCTTGACGAGCGGGTCATGCGAAAGCAGATAGACGAGATCGCTCGCCAGCCATCCCGCGCGACCTACCAGAACCAGCTTTGGGCAGCGTTCAGCGAGGTCTGCCGCAAGTTTTCGCCAGACGTAGTACAGCAGCAGATGATTTTTTCGTATCTCTATCGTTCCAACGCTGAGCACATATGGCCGGTCGATGTCCGGCGCGACGCCCGTCTGGCCCATATCGTTGCCGCTCTTCATCACGACCGTCTCGGCCCGCGGTGCCAGGATGCTGCGCACATCGCGGGCTGTGCTATCCGATACACAGACGTACCGGTCGACGACAGTCGGAAGCAACCTGAGGAATTGAGCCGCACGGTTGCCGAATTCCTGCTCGAAAAACATCGGCGATTTGATCGGGATCAGGTCGTGGACGAGATACTCGAAGATCGTACGCGGGTGCTCACGCCTCAATTCGGCCATACAACCATAGTACGGCGCGTGGTCCCAGCCGACTTCGCAAAAGAAGATCCGATCGCCTTCCGCAAGCTGCGATGTGAGCGGGTGACCTGCGGGGCAGCGGTCCGCGTTGAACGGTTCGTCTCCAGCGGCAAGCCGCTTGAAGTACGCGACGTCCCGGATGGCAATGAACGATTCTTCCGTGCGGTGGTAGTAAAAATACCGCACATCGTCGCGACGCAAGCTTTGCAGGAAGATGTTTTGCGTGACGCGCGGGATGCCGTGCGGTTTTGGTCCCCAGTGCTCCAGAAGTGAGACTTCAATCCACACCTGATTTATGCTCACATTCATCCTCTGAGGCAGGGTTCAATTGGGGCTCCGATCATACCGGGTTCCAGGACATCCTTGGTTGGTTGCCGGGAGGGCCAAGCGACTGCGTCGCACGTACAGTCTGGTAACACCGCAGGCGCGAAGTGCGTCGGAGCGACCCACAGTTGGAAGACTCGCGTATGGCGCTGCCCCATGCAGACTGCCGGCACACACGCGGTGGTTTAGAATTCTAAGCTTTTGGCTTCCACAAAAGGCGATGCCAGTCGCTGCACTCACCACTTGCCCGTTGTTCCATCTGCTCGTGTGGGCCGTCGCCGCACTTGCCGCCTGCGCCGCGATCCTGTGGACGCTCTTGCGCACCGGCCTCGCGTGGCGGCTCGCCACTGACATCCCCAACGACCGCTCGCTGCACACGCGCCCGACGCCGCGCGTCGGCGGCTGGGGCATCGTGCCGGTCGCGGTGCTGCTGATCGTGCTCGCGGCGCCGTCGCTGTGGCTGGCGGCGCTTGCCGCGGCGCTGCTCGCGGCGCTCTCGCAGATCGACGATCGACGCGGCCTGCCAGCGCGCGTGCGCTTCGGCGGCCATGCGACGGCGGTGGCGGCGCTGATCGCCGTCTATCCGGCCGACGTGCCCTGGTGGGCGCTCGCATGCATGGCGGTGCTACTGGTGTGGCTCGTCAATCTCTACAACTTTATGGATGGCTCGGACGGCCTGGCGGGCGGCATGGCGCTGTTCGGTTTCGGCGGCTACGCAGTGGCGGCCTCGCTGTCGAGGCACGCGGACCCTGCGCTCGCCACGGCGAGCCTGATCGTCGCAGGCACGGCCGCGGGTTTTCTGCTGTTCAACTTTCACCCAGCGCGCATCTTTCTCGGTGACGCCGGCTCGATCCCGCTCGGCTTTCTGGCCGGCGCGCTCGGCTATTGGGGCTGGCGCGAGGGCGTCTGGCCGGTGTGGTTTCCAGCGCTGTGCTTCGCGCCATTCATCGGCGATGCGTCGGTCACGCTGCTCAAGCGCCTGCTGCGCGGTGAAAAATTTTGGCAGGCGCATCGTGAACACTACTATCAAAGACTGGTGCAGTCGGGTTTGGGGCACGCATCGACCGCGTGGATTTGGTATTTGTTCATGGCGGCGGGCATAATGCTTGCTGTCTGGGCGCTACAATTCGCTCTTCTGTATCAATGGCTGGTTGTCGTCGCATGGGCTGCCGTGCTGGTCATAGCGGGGCTGTGTATTGATCGCCGCTGGCGGCGCCATGTGTCCCGTTCCGGGCCAATCTGAGGTTCTGCGCAATGAAAAGCTTCAAAGCCAGATGGCTTTCGTTCAGTGCGTTTGCGTTCGACCTGTGCGCGGTGGCCATGGCCTGGCTGCTGGCCTATGTGATCCGGTTCAACGGACCGGTGCCCGCGCCGTTCTGGTCGAGCGGGCTGCATGCACTCGTGTGGGTGCTGCTGATCTATGCGGTGATGTTTCGCAGCTACGGCCTCTATCGCGGCATGTGGGTGTTCGCGAGCCTGCCCGATCTGGTGCGGATCGCGAAGGCGATCGGCGTCGGCGCGCTCGTCGTCGTGATCGGCTCGGCGCTGTTGCAGCCGGCGCCGGTGGTGCCGCGCTCGGTGCTGATCGTGTCGCCGATGCTGCTGTTCCTGACCATGGGCGGCTCACGCGCGCTGTATCGCGCGGCCAAGGAGTTCTATCGCTACGGCGGGCTGGTCGGTCAGGGCAAGCCGGTGCTCGTGCTGGGCGCGGGCAATGCCGGCGCGAACCTCGTGCGCGAGCTGAAGCGCTCGGGCCAATGGCGCCTCGTCGGTCTGCTCGACGACGATCCGATCAAGCAGGGCCGTGAAATCTACGGCTATCGCGTGGTTGGCGCGATCAGCGATCTGCAGAAAATCTGCACGGAGCTGAAGGTCGAGCACGTGATCATCGCGGTGCCGTCGGCGTCGGTGGAGGCGCATCGGCGCATCGCCACCCTGTGCGTGCGCGCCGGCGTACGCGCGATGACACTGCCCGCGCTCACGCCGCTCACGCAAGGCCAGGCGTTCCTGTCGCGGGTGCGGCAGATCGATCTCGAAGACCTGCTCGGCCGCGACCCCGTGACGATCGACACCGAGCACGTCGCCGCGCTGCTGAAAAACCGCGTCGTAATGGTGACGGGCGCGGGTGGCTCGATCGGCTCGGAGCTGTGCCGGCAGATCCTGCGTTTCGGTCCGGTGCAACTGGTCGCGTTCGACATCTCCGAGTTCTCGATCTACCGCCTGAACGAAGAGCTCCGCGACAAGTATCCGGAAGTGTCGGTGGTGCCGCTCGTCGGTGACGTGAAGGATTCGCTGCTGCTCGATCAGGTGATGGCGCGCTACTGTCCGCACATCGTGTTTCATGCGGCGGCCTACAAGCACGTGCCGTTGATGGAAGAGGTCAACACCTGGCAGGCGGTGCGCAACAACGTGCTTGGCACGTACCGCGTCGCGCGCGCGGCGATCCGCCACGACGTCGCGCATTTCGTGCTGATCTCGACCGACAAGGCCGTCAACCCGACCAACGTGATGGGCGCGAGCAAGCGGCTCGCGGAGATGGCGTGCTCGGCGCTGCAGCAGCAGGGCGCGCGGCGCACGCAGTTCGAGACCGTGCGCTTCGGCAACGTGCTCGGCAGCGCTGGCAGCGTGATTCCCAAGTTCCAGGAACAGATCGCGCGCGGCGGACCGGTGACGGTCACGCATCCGGAAATCACACGCTTCTTCATGACGATTCCGGAGGCGTCGCAACTCGTATTGCAGGCGTCGAGCATGGGGCGCGGCGGCGAGATTTTCATTCTCGACATGGGCAAGCCGGTGCGTATCGCCGATCTCGCGCACGATCTGATTCGCCTGTACGGTTTCACCGAAGAGCAGATCCGGGTCGTGTTCACGGGTTTGCGCCCGGGCGAGAAGCTTTACGAAGAACTGCTCGCCGACGACGAAACCACCACGCGCACGCCGCACCCGAAGCTGCGCATCGCGCAGGCGCGCGAAGTGCCGGACAGCCTGATCGATAACCTGCTGCCGTGGCTCATGCAGCATCGCGTGCCGGCCGACGATGAAGTGCGGCGCGATCTGCGGCGCTGGGTGCCGGAGTATCTGCCGGCGACGGCGACGACGCTGCGTAGTGTGGCGCCGGCGACGCGGGTGTCGTAGGCGTTCCGCTGCCGCGAGTCGTCGGAGTAGTCGAAGCCTTGAATCAGTAACCGCGAATGCGGGTCGTTCGACCCGTTGAAATTGGCCGTTGGATGTTTATCGATAAGAGCCCCAGCAGAGTTGCTGGGGCTTTTTTATTTTTGCCGATCAGAGTTGACAACCTTCGCACAAGCCCCGGCTTTTCGGAGTCGTCTGAAGCCTGCGCCCGGCACATACCCCTAGCATTGAACCGTCGCTGCCCGGTGTGTCGGCCCGCTGAGGTGGCGGCTCTGTTGGCTCTTTTATCCGTGATGCAAATGTTTTGCGCGCACTTGAGGCGCGCTTTTTTGTGCAGGCGAAAGAGACGGCAAATCCGGAATCGACCAGTAGCGCGCCAGTGGCACGCGCGCTTGCGGTCTAGGCGCACCAACGGGAGAACCTATGCAGGACGCAATGACCTACAGTCAGCGCAATGAGGGGGCGTGACACATGGCCTACGCCGGCAAATTTCTCGTAAATAACGAGCCACTATCACCGCTCACCATTTCTGGCATCGGCACCTTCGACGCTTATTCAGGCAACAATCAATACCGTAATCGGGGCGGCTGCACGATGGTGCCTAATGATGGGCCACTCCCTGCCGGTAGATACTGGATCGTCGACCGCCCTACGGGCGGCATCCGGTCTCAGGTGTTTGCATGGGCAAAAGATGAGTGGAATACAGCAATGCGTCACCCATCGAATCACGGTGAATGGTTCGCGCTGTATCGTGATGATGGGACGATTGATGATGTGACGTGGATTAATGGCGTCAAACGCGGGCAGTTCCGTTTGCATCCGGCAGGCGGACGCGGGATTTCTCTAGGCTGCATCACGCTGCCGAGCCATAGCGATTTCATGAGAATCCGCAACGCGCTGCTGCACACCGCGGAAATTCCCGCACGCACTTCGGGGCTTCGCGCCTACGGAACAATTGAGGTCATCACATATGGCAACACTTGCCCGTAGGGTGTTCAAGGTCGCACTGTTCATCTGCCTGTTCTATCTCTCTCTGCTCTATGTCCGTCCATACGCCTATGAGTGGACAGAAAGCGAGTCGCGGGCATGGTTTGCTGCTTCGCGCTGGCTTGGCGTGCGCGATCCCGAAGATTTGTATTTCGTGGTGTGGGTATCGATTGAACTGATTGCGGCGGCGCTGGCGTATGTGGCGATCATGAAGCTATGGCGGTGGTATCGCACGAAGTAGACGAAAGCCCGGGCGACGGGGATTTTTTTGCTCAGGAGAGTTTACGACACCGGCAAATTTCTCGTGAAGCATGAGCCCCTATCACCGCTCATCATTTCCGGCATCGGCACCTTCGACGCTTATTCGGGCGACCGGCAATACGGCAATCGGGGCGGCTGCACGGCTGTACCTGACAAGGGGCCGATTCCCGCCGGTAAATACTGGATCGTCGCGCGTCCCGCTGGCGGTGTAGGCTCCAGGGCATTAGCGTGGATGAAAGATGCGTTTAGTGCCTATGATGGGAGTCCAACCGATCACAGTGAATGGTTCGCGTTATATCGTGACGATGGTGTGATTGATGACTGGACATGGGTCAACGGCGTCAAGCGTGGCCAGTTCCGGTTGCATCCGGCAGGTGGTCGGGGTATTTCGCTTGGCTGCATTACCTTGCCGAGCCGTACGGACTTCCTGAGAATCCGCAACTCACTGCTGCACACTATGACGATTCCTGCCGGCAATTCCGGGCTTCGCGCCTACGGAACAATTGAGGTCATCACATATGGCAACACTTGTCCGTAGGCTCTTCAAGATCGCGCTGTTTATTGGGTTGTTTCTTCTTTCATTCCGTTATGTCCGAATATCCGATCCGTGGACAGAAGGTGAAGCGCGAGTATGGTGGGGGGCTTCGGAGAGGCTCGGTGTCCGCGACCCCGAAAACCTGTATATCGGGGTATGGATGACTATCGAACTGATCGCGGCGGTGTTGGCGTATGTGGCGATCATGAAGCTATGGCGGTGGTATCGCACGAATTAGACGAAAGCCCCGGCGACAGGGCTCTTCTTTATCCCGTGCATTGATGAATCTCGAGGAATCTCTGTGACGAGCGGGTTTTATTGCCATTTCTCGAGCCGAATGAACGGATTTCGAATTTTCGGCCGATATCCATGACACACATGAGCCGCTTTGGATGCGGCTCCGTCTATTTCGTCCAACAAAAAGGCGCCCACCGGGCGCCTTTGTCGTTCCTGCCTACCGCTTCCCCTTCCTCACAACCATCCACCTCGGCGACTTGAACCGCACGATGCTCACGTAAAGCCACACATAAGTCGCCGCAAATACGACAACGAAGCAGAACAGATGCAGCGTGTGCCGCCAGAACAGCGTCGCCGGCACGACCGCGATCAGGCACAGCAGCCACAGGTACGGCGACGTCAGCGAGTTGCGGCGCGTCAGCTCGCGCGCGGTGCGCGCGCCGACCGCCCAGCGCATCAGCCGCTTGTAGACCAGCATATGCAGATGCACGCCGTCCGGAATGCCCGGCGACATGCCGCGAATGAACTTCTTGCGGTAGATCGAGAAGCAGGTCTCGAAGATCGGGTACATGAAAAGCAGCACCGGATACCACGCGGATACGTCACGATTGCGCATCACGAGCAGAATCGACAGCTCGGCGAGCATGAAGCCGATGAAGTAAGCGCCGCCGTCGCCGAGAAAAATCAGCCCGGCCGGGAAGTTCCAGATGAAGAAGCCGAGCACCGCGCCCATCATCATGAACGACGCGGACAGCACGACCGGGTCGTGCACCTGGAACGCCACATACGCGAGCGACGCGAACATCATGAACGCGACCATCGACGCGAGGCCGTTGAAGCCGTCGATGATATTGATCGCGTTGGCAAGCGCCGCGACCGCGAGCACCGTGACCACGAACGAGATCGCCGCATATGACAGCAGAAAGTCGAGCGGCGGCACGCTGATGCGCGTCACGGCGATGTCGAGAAAGAACCAGGCGAGCGCGGCGGCCGCCATCGTGCAGACGAGGCGCGCGAGCGGCGACACGCGTTTGGTCAGATCCTCGACGAGCCCCGAGCCGAACGCCGGCATGCCGCACGCGATCAGCCCGAGAATGCTGCCCGAGACGGCCGGATACGCGCGATGCAATTGCACCGCGGAAGCGAGCAGCCCGAGCAGAATCCCGGTCCCGCCGATGCGCGGCACCGGACGCACATGGAATTTCTGCACGCCGGCCAGATCGGTATCGGTCGAGAATTTTTCATGCAGATGCGCATAGCGCACGATCAACAGGGTGATCAGCAGAGAGACGAGAAAGCCGAGCGCAAAACTAAGCATGAAAATGGGCCTGAGCGAAGACGCGGAATTATACAAACGAAACATACGGCGGCCGGCGCGCGGCTGGGACGCAAAGCTTTCATGCGGGCCAGCAGAAATATCCCAGATAGCGAGATCGAAGCGGCCCGCAGAGGCCCGTCAGCGCTGGCTTCTCATGGATTCCCCCTATGCGCCGCACGCGCGCCGCAACCGTAAACCTGGATGCGACGAAGTGTCAGTCGCGCGCAACAAAGGCGTTCCGGAGACCCAATGCTAAACAACATCACAATTCGCGGCGGACTGACGCTCGTGATCAGCGTATTCGTCGCCTTCCTGCTGACAGTAATCGCTGTCGGATACGGCGCGCTGAAGCTCGCCAACGACAGCCTCGACGACACGCAGCGCAGCGAGGCCGCGCTGTCGCATCTGAAGGCGAGTTCCGAGAAGCTCCTGCAGGTGCAACTCGCGCTGGGCACCTATCAGACGTTGTTCAGTATCGGCAAGCAGACCGACGATCTGCTGCCGGCAGCGCACAAGGTGCTGGTCGAATCGAACAACGACTTCCACAACTACATGGCCGGCCCGTTCGCGAGCGACGCCGAGCGCAAGCTCGCGCACAGCGTCGGCGAGGCGCGCGCGGCGCTCGTCGACAAGGCGGTCGAACCGGAATTCAAGGCATTGACCGACTTCGACTTCAACACCTTCCGCACCATCCAGGGGGATACCGCGAACAGCCTGTACGCGTCTTACTCGAAAGCGATCGACGCGCTAGAACAGGCGCAGATGGACAATCAGCATCAGCAGGCCGCGACCGGCGCGCGACGCTTCCAGCTCGCGACAGTGCTGTTCGGCGCGATCGCGGTGATCGCGCTCGTGATTGCCGTGGGCGCGCGCGTCGCGCTGTCGTCGGCGCTGATCAAGCCGGTCAACGCGACGGTCAAGCACTTCGAGCGCATCGCGGCCGGTGACCTGAGCGTCGCGATCAAGGTCAAATCGCGCAACGAGATGGGTCAGTTGCTCGGCGCGCTGACCCGGATGCGCGACGGCCTTGTGGAAACGGTCGGCAAGGTGCGCGGCAGCACGAGCGCGATCACGCAGGGCGCGAACGAGATCGCGTCGGGCAATGCCGATCTGTCGGCGCGTACCGAGCAGCAGGCGGCCGCGCTGCAGGAGACCGCGGCGAGCATGGAGCAGCTGTCGGCGACCGTGAAGCAGAATGCCGACAACGCGAAGCAGGCGAACCGCCTCGCGCACGGCGCGCTCGATACGGTCACGCGCGGCGGCAAGGTGGTGTCGCGCGTGACGGAGACGATGGACGGCATCAGCGATTCGTCGCGCAAGGTCACCGAGATCATCGGCATGATCGAGGGGATCGCGTTCCAGACCAACATCCTCGCGCTGAACGCGGCCGTCGAAGCGGCTCGCGCGGGCGAGCAGGGCCGCGGCTTCGCGGTGGTGGCCTCGGAAGTGCGCAGCCTCGCGCAGCGCTCGGGCGCGGCGGCCAAGGAGATCAAGGAGTTGATCGGCGAGTCGGCGGCGAAGGTCGAGGAGGGCGCGTCGCTGGTGTCGGATGCGCAGAAGACGATTCAGGAAGCGATGAAGGCCGTCGAGCGCGTGACCGGCGTGATGAGCGAGATCGAGGCGTCGGCGCTCGAACAGAGCGACGGCATCGAGCAGGTCAACAAGGCGGTGTCGCAGATCGATGAGGTCACCCAGCACAACGCGGCGCTCGTCGAGCAGGCGGCGGCCGCGGCGAAGTCGCTGGAGGAGCAGGCCGTCGTTCTGAAGGACGCCATTGCGGTGTTCCGGCTCGAAGAGTCGGGGGCGGCAGCCTAGCGTCCAGCCGAAGAAATGCGTGGCTGTCGATGACATAGCGGGGGTTCAATCATCCTGGTCCCGCGCTTCTTTACGCGCTGGCCGCGGGCGAGATCGTATTTTTCGATCTGACGCACGCGGTTGCGTCGCCGTTTTCCGGTCAGATCCTTGCGGTTGCGCTGCTTTCCGCTCTCTGGATCGCGGCAATCGGGACGATTCTGATCAGGATGCAGCAGGCGAGGACGGAAGCCACCGCGGCAGCCGTCGTCACCACGGCCATATTCGTTGGCGTCACCGCTTACATCAACTACCAGGCCTTCGCGGGTCCCTGGTTCCCGCATCTCTACTACTTTGCTTTTGCGGCGTTCACGGTGTCCGTAGCCGCATTGATCATGGGACGCGCAGACGGACTTCTCCTGCTTGCGGTGAGCCTTGGATTTCTGCTGAACGGTCATGCATCTTTTCTGGGTATGACGGCCGTGATGCTGGCGTGCGCGCTGATAGCCAATGCCTGAATTTCCGTTCGATCGGGTTCCGGTAAAAGCTGGGTGTTGAGCCGGCATTTCCTCGCCGGCAATGTTCGAACGATTGCCGTTGCACTGGCGATCGTGGTGCTTTTCCTCATTCCTCTCGCGATCCAGACGATCCTTCACTTTCCCGGACCGCTCGCTGAATATGCCGCTTTTAGCCATGTCCACCGAGCCAATCGTTTAGTGGACGCCGCGCGCTTCGCCGGCGTTTTCTGGAGTAACGGACTCTTCGGCATTCTTCTGGGCGCGGCGGCTTGTGCTGTGCTGGTGACGAACGACCCTGCGCGCGACCATGAAAGCCGCGTTGCGCCTGAGCGTGCATTGTCGCTGGCGCTAGCGAGTGCGACAGTCGCCTTCGTCTTTTATGCCGTTTTCGGCGTCGACGATCTTTCGCTGATCTATGTTGGGATCTTCTACTACGTCGTTCCTGCTCTGGCGCTGACGTTGCTGGTCAAGCGTTTCCTCGACAATGTGACGGCGGCGACCGTGCCCGTTGCCGTGATCGTTTGTGTGATCGTCGCGGCTTTGACGGCGATCCGGATTCATCAGCCGCCTGAAAACGTTTCCCAGTACGACGATCCGCGAATTCCCGCTGCTTACTCGACTATCCGCAATCTCGATGCGGGGGGCGGCGTCGCAGTCTTCGACCTCGATGGTTCCGCGGATTGGGAACGGCTGTGGCCGATTCTCGTGGGCATCGAAGCGTATACGAAGCGTCAGGGCAGCGTACCGTTTTGCATCGCGCAAAACTGGCAGCTCGTGTTCACCCGGGCGACGCGCTGCACGCCTGTCGAAATGCGAATCGCCCACGGGCGTTTTCTGGTGTCGGCGGTGCCGAAGGAAGGAATGACCGGTGCGTTGAACTTGGCCGGTTTGTATTTTTATCCGCGCGAATCCGCGCAGTAGACGAGCAAACGGCGGCATCCGCGCGATGCGAATGCCGCCGCCGTTTTTTACCCCGACGCGATGACGCGGAAGCGCTTTACGCAAACCCCTGCGGATTCGTCGACTGCCAGCGCCAGTGGTCCGCGCACATGCGCTCGATACCGAACTGCGCGCGCCAGCCGATGATCTTCTCGGCCGCGCTCGGGTCCGCGAAACACTGCGCGACGTCGCCCGGGCGGCGCGCGACGATCTCGTACGGCACCGGCCGGCCCGACGCCTTCTCGAACGAGCGCACCACGTCGAGCACGCTATAGCCCTGGCCCGTGCCGAGATTGACGACGAAGCTCGCATCGCGCTTGACGAGCGCATCGAGCGCGGCGAGATGCCCGCGCGCGAGATCGACCACATGAATGTAATCGCGCACGCCGGTGCCGTCGGGCGTCTCGTAGTCGCCGCCGAACACGCGCAGCTTTTCGAGCTTACCGACCGCGACCTGTGCGACGTACGGCATCAGGTTGTTCGGAATGCCGGCCGGATCTTCGCCGATCAGGCCGCTCTCATGCGCGCCGACCGGATTGAAGTAGCGCAGCGTCGCAATGCGCCACGACGGGTCCGACACTTCCAGATCGCGCAGGATCTGCTCGGCGATCAGCTTCGATTGACCATACGGATTGGTCGCCGACAGCGGGAACGATTCGTCGATCGGCGAGCTTTCAGGCACGCCATACACCGTTGCAGACGAACTGAACACGAACTGCTTGACGTTGCGATCGCGCATCACGCCGAGCAGCGTCAGCAGGCTGCCCACGTTGTTCGCGTAATACTCGATCGGCTTCGCGACCGATTCGCCGACCGCTTTCAGTGCCGCGAAATGGATCGCGCCGGTGATCGGATGCGCGTCGAAAATGCGCTGCAGCGCGGCTGCGTCGCGTGCGTCGTTGTCATAGAAGCTCACCGCACGGCCGGTGATCTGCTCGACGCGCCGCAACGATTCGCGCTTGCTATTCACGAGGTTGTCGATCACCACAACGTCGTAGCCGCCGTTCAGCAGTTCGACGCAGGTGTGCGAGCCGATGAAACCCGCGCCGCCGGTTACCAGAATCGTGCCCTTCGTGGTCATGCTGTTGCTCCCATTAAAGTAAAACACCCGTGATTTTCTGCACCAGGTCTTTATACGTATCGACGACCATGCGTTCGTCGAATTCGGTCGCGACTTTCTGCCGGCCGCTTTCCGCCATCGCGCGCCGCTGCGCGCCGCTCATATCGAGCATGCGCGCGAGACTCGCGGCGAGGCTCTGCGCATTGCGCGCTTCACACAACAAACCGTTGACACCGTCGGCCACCACTTCGCGGCAGCCGGGCACGTCGGTCGCGACGATCGGCCGCCCCATCGCCGACGCCTCCATCAGCGTGCGCGGCACGCCTTCGCGATATGACGGCAGCACCACGCAATCGGCATCGGCGATGAACGGCCGCACGTCGTGCGCTTCGCCCAGATATTCGATCACGCCTTCCTGTTCCCACGCGGCGACTTCGTCGCCCGTGATCGCGCTCGGATTGTCGACGCCGACCGGCCCGAGCAACTGGAAGCGCGCATGGGGATAGCGCTCGCGCAATTGCCGCGCGGCCTCGACGTATTCGCCGACGCCTTTGTCCCACAGCAGCCGTCCGATCAGCACGAAGCGAAACTCCGCGCGAGCGCGCAGCGGCGTGAACGCGAACTGCTCGAGATCGACGCCCTCGCCGTGCAACAGCCGCGCGCGCTCCGGATGCACGAGCAGCTTGCCGTCGATGAACGCGGCCTGATCGTCGCGATTCAGGAACCATACTTCACGCGGAAAGCGGAACGCGAAACGATACAGCCTTTTGGCGATCTGCGCGGCGCGGCTATGCTGGATGAACACATAGCCGAGCCCGGTGGTGACCGCCACCGACTGCACGCCAGCCAGCTTCGCCGCGATCGAGCCGTAGATGTTCGGCTTGATCGTGTAGTGAAACACGACGTGCGGACGGATCCTCCTGTACTGCCGATAGAGCGCAAAGAGCGTGCGCAGATCTTCGCCCGGACTCGTGCCCTTCGACGCCATCGGCAACTCGATGCAACGGCAGCCCATCGCGGCGAGCAACTCGAACGTGCGGTCGCGCGGCGCAAGCACCGTCACATCGACCCCGCGCCCGATCAGTGTGCGGATCAGCCCTTGCCGATACGTATAGATTGCCCAGGCCGTGTTGCAGACGAGTGTAATGCGCAGCGCGGGCGTCGACTTGAAAGAGGGCTTCATGCGGAAAAAGGCACGGCGTTGAATGAAGTGTGGACCAGTGATACGAATACGGCGCCGCACGCAGCGGCGCGAAGTTCAGCGAACGAAGCGACAGCGACAGCGCTCACACGCGGCGCGCCTCAACGGCTCGCGCGCGGCGTGAGCAGCGCGCGCTTGACCCGCTGCAACGTGCGATAAGGCAGCAGCAAATGCGACAGGTTCTTCGCGAGGCCCAGCCAGTCATATGGATTGGCCACGTTGAAGTAGCGCAACTGCAAACGCAGCGTCGAACCGATCTGCCGGCGCCGCCTCGTCGCGCTGATGCCGCCTTCGTTCAGCTCATAGAAAAGGCCGAGTTCCGGCAGATTCGCGCAGTCGTAGCGTTCCATCAGACGTAAGAACAGATCGAGGTCCTCGGCCGAAGGATACGCGGCGCGGTAGTTGCCGACTGTGCGGACGGCATCGATACGCAGCATCATCGACGGATGCGCGAGGCACGAACGGAAAAAGCGCTGGCGCCGGATCACGTTCGGCTCGGCCGGCGGCGTCAGCATGAAAAGCGGCTTGCCCGCGCGCGTGACGACCTGGGTCCACATGCCGAGACCCGCCACGTTCGGATGCGCTCCCATGAACGCGCGCTGCTTCGCGAGCCGCTGCGGCACCGCGCGATCCCCCGCGTCGATGCGCGCGGCAAAGCGAAAGCCGCGCTGCGCGAGCGCATCGATCCCGGTTTGCAGCGCGCGCTCGATGCCGCTGTTGCGCGCCATGCGCAGCACTTCGACCTTCAGGTTCGGCAGCGCGGGCGCGACGATCGGCGGCGTGCTGCCGTCATCGACGATCAAAACGTGCACCAGCGCACTTTCTTCAAACGACGCGAGCGTAGAATCGACGTCCGCCTGGCCGTTGTAGGCGGGCATCAGCACCGCGACGTCGTCGAGCGTGGTTTGCGCGGTGGCGGATGAATTCGTCATGGGCGCAATTTGAAACGGATGTAATAAAGATTAACCGAGGCGGCCGCCAGATAGCCGGCCGCGAGGCCGACCAGCGCGCCATACGCACCGAGTCGCGGGATCGCCAACAGATTGACGGCGAACGCGACGGCGAGCGCGAGCAGCCACTTCGCCAGCAACACGAACTTGGCCTGATACTTGAGCACGACCAGATTCCCGATCGCCTCGATACCGGCGGGCACAGACAGCCACACGGCCCAGCGGAAGATCTCGATCGCGCCTTCGAAGTCCGGCCCGAACACACGGCGGATGATGAAGCCCGCGAGCAGATCGAGCACGAATGCGCCGCCCACCATCAGCACGGCGGTCAGTGCGGTGAGCCGCCACATGTTGCGGCGCAGTTGCGCGATGGCTTGGACTCGATAGACGAATGCGGGCGCAATGGTTTGCGCGAGCATCAGTGCGAGCGTGATCCAGTTTTCATTCAACTGCTGGGCGGCCGAGTAGCGCCCGAGGTCGGCGAAAGTAATCGCGCGCTCCAGCATCAGCCGGTCCAGTTTCAGGAACAGATACATACAGATGAGCCCGAGCCAGAATACCGTGCCCGCGCTCGCGAAGTGCTTGAAGAGCGAACGTTCGACATGCCAGCCCAGCTTGCCGCCATGCCGGCGCATGAAATAGAGCAACAGCACCGCGCCGATCGCCGCCGATTCGAGCGCCCACAGCCAGCCGAAACGCGCGGGCGCGGCCGTCGCGCGCACCAGCAGATAGACGAGACCGGCCTTGATCACAGCGGTGCTCATGCTGGTCAGCAACTGCGGCTTGCTGTAGGTCATGCTTTGCAGCCACGCGTTGATCACGCCGACGAACGGCTCGCGAAACAGCATCGTGAGCGCGAGGCCGGCGAGCATCGCACCGACGAGCGGTTCGAAGAAATGCAGCGCAATGCCGAGCCACGTGAGCAGCAGCGCAACGGTCGAGACGGAGAAACGCAACGCGAACGCGCTGCCGAGTACGGTGCCGAGTTGTGCGGGCGGCCGGTTGACGATGGTCGGCACGAGGATTTCCGCGCCGCACACCCATGTGATCGGCGACAGCACCAGCAGCAGCGTGTTCGCGTACTGCCATTTGCCGAAGGTATCGGGCCCGAAGTAACGCGCGAGCATGCCGCTGATCACGATCGCCACGCCGATCTGCGTGAGCCGCTCGAGACCCAGCCAGACGATGTTTGTAAACGCGCGCGTGACGTCGGGATTGGCGAAGCGTTTGAGCATCAGCATCCGTTGGCCGCTCGCCGCCGCGCGCCGCTCAAGCCACCTCTTGCGGCCATGCATGCGGCGCTGTGCGCGTTCGCCCGCCCGGCCGGCAGCCGCGGCAACTTTACAAAAGGAGGGCGTCTAAGCATTAGAATGGCGTTATTCAGGCTGGTCAGAAGAACGCAATTATAAGTTGGAACCGGACCGCTTCCGGCAAGGGCGCAACGAGGCGTGATAACGCGGTTTTTTAACGCGCGTATTACGGTGGTTTTTAATGCGATTTTTTCCGCGTTTTTACCGGTTATCGTCTGTGCGCAGGTCAAAATTTTCCATTGCACGCAAGTGAGCCAACATGATCTCCAAATCGATTTTCAAGGCGTATGACATTCGTGGCGTCATTGGCAAGACGCTCGACGCCGACGCCGCGCGTTCAATCGGCCGCGCCTTCGGCAGCGAAGTGCGCGCGCAGGGCGGCGACGCGGTCGTGGTCGCGCGCGACGGGCGCCTGTCGGGCCCCGAACTGATCGGCGCGCTGTCCGACGGCCTGCGTGCGGCCGGCGTCGACGTCGTGAACGTGGGTATGGTGCCCACGCCGGTCGGCTACTTCGCGGCGAGCGTACCGTTGAAGCTCGCGGGCGGCGAGCGCCGCGTCGACTCGTGCATCGTCGTGACGGGTAGCCATAATCCGCCGGACTACAACGGCTTCAAGATGGTCCTGCGCGGCGCCGCCATTTACGGCGAGCAGATTCTCGCGCTGCATCAGCGCATCGTCGACGAGAACTTCGCCGACGGTAACGGCAGCTACACCGAATACGACATCGCCGACGCGTATCTCGAACGCATTGCGAGCGACGTGAAGCTCGCGCGTCCGATCAAGATCGTCGTCGATACCGGCAACGGCGTGGCCGGCGGGCTCGCGCCGAAGCTGTTCAAAAAGCTCGGCTGCGAACTGGTCGAACTGTTCACCGAAGTCGACGGCAACTTCCCGAATCACCACCCGGACCCGGCGCACCCGGAGAACCTCGAAGACGTGATTCGCGCGCTGAAGGAAACGGATGCGGAAATCGGCTTCGCGTTCGACGGCGACGGCGACCGCCTCGGCGTCGTCACCAAAGATGGCCAGATCATCTACCCGGACCGTCAGCTGATGCTGTTCGCCGAAGAAGTGCTGTCGCGCAACAAGGGCGCGCAGATCATCTACGACGTGAAGTGCACGCGCAATCTCGCGAAGTGGGTCAAGGACAAGGGCGGCGAGCCGCTGATGTGGAAGACCGGCCACTCGCTCGTGAAGGCGAAGCTGCGGGAAACCGGCGCGCCGCTGGCGGGTGAAATGAGCGGCCACGTGTTCTTCAAGGACCGCTGGTACGGTTTCGACGACGGCCTGTACACCGGCGCGCGTCTGCTCGAGATCCTCACGCGCGTCGCCGACCCGAGCAAGCTGCTGAACTCGCTGCCGAACTCGCACTCCACGCCCGAGCTGCAACTGAAGCTCGAGGAAGGCGAGAACTTCGAGCTGATCGCGCGCTTGCAGCAGAACGCGAAGTTCACCGGCGCGGACAACGTCGTGAAGATCGACGGTCTGCGCGTCGAGTATCCGGACGGCTTCGGCCTCGCGCGTTCGTCGAACACGACGCCGGTCGTCGTGATGCGTTTCGAAGCCGACAACGACACGGCGCTCAAGCGCATCCAGGACGACTTCCGCCGCGTGATTCTCGCGGAGAAGGCCGATGCGAAACTGCCGTTCTGACGGCTGATGCGGCGGCGCGCTTCGAACTTCGTCAACATGGGTCGAAGCGTCGCCGCTACCCAACGCGGCGCGGGTTGCCTTACCGCGCCGCGTTTTTCATGTCTTTGATATCCGACGCGCTAGAATTGCGGTCCTTTCAACGCATCTTCGAGCCGGATAGCCGGTTTTCCCACTCTTGAGCGCGCAAAAGATTCTGATCGTGAGGGTGTCGTCGCTGGGCGACGTCGTTCACAACATGCCCGTGATCGCCGATATCCGGCGCCGCCATCCCGACGCGCAGATCGACTGGCTCGTCGAGGAAAGCTTCCTCGGGCTCGTGGAGCTCGTGAGCGGCGTGCGGCGCGCGATTCCGGTGTCGCTGCGGCGCTGGCGCAAGCGCATCCTGTCCGTCGACAATTGGCGCGAGATCGGTGCGTTTCGGCGCGCGCTCGCCGCCGAGCACTACGATCTGGTGATCGACTGTCAGGGGCTGATCAAGACCGCGTGGGTCGCGAGCATGGCGCGCGGACCGCTCGTCGGGCTCGGCAACCGCACCGACGGCGCCGGCTACGAATGGCCGGTGCGCTTCTTCTACGGACGGCGCGTGCCGATCGCGCCACGCACGCACGTGGTCGAACGCACGCGGCAACTGGTGGCCGCGGCGCTGAACGATCCGCCGCCGCAACCCACCGACGACATCGACTTCGGTCTCGATACGGGCCGCGCCGCGCTCGCGCTGTCGCAAGCCAATCTGAATCTGCCGGTGCCGTACGTGGTGTTCGTGCACGCGACTTCGCGCGCCGACAAGCAGTGGCCCGACGCCGCGTGGATCGAACTCGGGCAAACGCTGGTGCGGCGCGGCGCGTCGATCGTGCTGCCGTGGGGCAGCGACGCCGAGCGCGCGACCAGCGAGCGGCTCGCGAAGGAGTTCGGCGCGGCCGCGATCGTGCCGCCGAAGCTGTCGCTGCCGGCGGTGGTGGGGCTGATCGATGGCGCGGCCGCGACGGTCGGGGTCGACACAGGTCTGGTCCACATCGCGGCGGCGCTGAAGCGGCCTACGGTCGAGTTGTACAATTTCTCGACCGCGTGGCGCACCGGCGGCTACTGGTCGCCGAACGTCGTCAATCTCGGCGCGGCCGGGCAGCCGCCCACGCTGCAGCAGGTCAAGTCGGCGCTGGCCGCATTTGGTTTGCTGTAACCCGCGCCGGCAGTCATCAGCACCTGCTGCAACCTGTCGGTGCGCTTCGCCTTGCGCACCCTCCGTTCCAAAGGGCGACCATGAACGAAACCCAGATCATCGAAGTAGCGAACGCCGACTGGCACGGCTGCAACCTGTCCGTGCCGCGCGAAACGCTGCTCGCCGGCGTCGAGCGCGGCAAGGTGCTGTACTTCCCGAACCTGCGCTTCGCGATCGACGGCGGCGAGCAGGCGTTGCTCGATCCCGCGATCGCCGATCCGAGCCGCAAGAACATCAGCCTCGAACCGAACGGCGGCGCGTTGCATGGCGTGGCCGGCGATGCGGTCACGCAATCGGCGGTGCGCGCGTTGATCGCGCGTTATCAGGCGAATGCGCGCACGCTCGTCGACGGGCTCTTTCCCGAGTACAACGGCAAGCTGCGCGTCGCGCCGACGAGCCTGCGGCTGCATCAGGTCGAGACACGCGAAACCTCGTGGCGCAAAGACGATAGCCGTCTGCACGTCGACGCGTTTCCGTCGCGGCCGAATTACGGCGAGCGCATCCTGCGCGTGTTCACCAATGTGAATCCGCACGGCGTGCCGCGGGTGTGGCGCGTCGGCGAGCCGTTCGAGGACATGGCGCAGCGCTTCCTGCCGCGCATCAAGCCGCAGATGCCTGGCTCCGCGTGGCTGCTGAACCTGCTGCACGTGACGAAGTCACCGCGCAGCGAGTACGACCACCTGATGCTCAATCTGCACGACGGCATGAAGGCCGACCTCGACTATCAGAAGACGAGCCCGCAGCAGACCATGCCGTTTCCGCCGGGCAGCGTGTGGGTGTGCTTCTCCGACCAGACCTCGCACGCGGTGATGTCCGGCCAGTTCATGCTGGAGCAGACTTTCTTCCTGCCGGTGAAGGCGATGGCGCAGCCGGAATGCGCGCCGCTCGGCATTCTCGAGCGCCTGAAGGGCAGGGCGCTGGTTTGAGCGCGGCGGTCGCTTCGAGGGCCGGGCAGGTGCCGGTCCGCATCGCGCGTATCAGCGTCGTGGACTTTGCGACGAAGACGAACCACGCGGAGCGCCGATGCTAAGAGCGATCTATCGCGCGCTCTGGTGGCTGATCGCGCCGCTTGCCGTGCTGCGTCTGTTGATCCGTTCGCGCAAGGAGCGCGGATATCGCGAGCATATCGGCGAGCGCTTCGGTTATTCGCGTGGACGCTTGCCTGAAGACAACGCGCCGTTGATCTGGGTGCATGCGGTGTCGGTCGGCGAGACGCGCGCCGCGCAGCCGCTGATCGATGCGCTGATGAAGGCGCGCCCCGACGCTCGGATTCTGCTCACGCACATGACGCCGAGCGGCCGCGCGACCGGCACCGAGATTTTCGGCGACCGCGTGTTGCGCAGTTATCTACCTTATGACATGCCGCATGCGGTACGGCGCTTTTTGCGCGCGTGGCGGCCGTCGCTCGGTCTCGTGATGGAAACCGAGGTATGGCCGACCTTGATCGACGAATGCCGGCGCGCCGACGTGCCGCTCGTGCTGACCAATGCGCGGATGTCGGCGCGTTCGTTCAAGCGCGCGGCAAAGTTCGGCGGCGCGACCAAGGACGTGTTCGGCGGCTTCGCGCGCGTGCTCGCGCAGAGCCCGTCCGATGCCGAGCGGCTGACCTCGCTCGGCGCGCGCAACGTCGCGGTGCTCGGCAATCTGAAGTTCGACATGAACACGCCGCCCGAACTCGCGGCGCGCGGCCACGCGTGGCGCGCGGCGATCGGCACGCGGCCCGTGTGGGTCGCGGCGAGCACGCGCGAGGGCGAAGAAGCGATGGTGCTCGAGGCGCTCGCCGCGCTCGGCGTCGACGATGCGCTGCTGATTCTGGTGCCGCGTCACCCGCAACGCTTCAATGAAGTCGCGGCGCTCGTCGAGAAAGCGGGGTTGCGGCTCGAACGCCGATCGAACTGGGCACCCGATGCGAAGGTCGCGTCGGCGGCGCGTACTGTCGACGATGGCGTGCCGCCGCTGCCTCGCGACGTGAACGTGCTGCTCGGCGATTCGATGGGCGAGTTGGGCGCTTACTACGCAGCGTCGGATCTTGCGTTTATCGGCGGCAGTCTATTGCCGCTCGGCGGACAGAACCTGATCGAAGCGTGCGCGGTCGGCGTACCGGTGCTGATCGGACCGCACGTTTTCAACTTCACGCAGGCCACCGCCGATGCGGTCGCGGCCGGTGCCGCCGTGCAGGTGCAGGATCCCGCCGATCTGGCGCGCGCGCTGCGTGAGCTATTCGGCGACAAGTCGCGGCGGCTCGCAATGGGCGGTGCGGCTGCCGCGTTCGCGGCGAGGCATCGCGGGGCGACGGCGAGGACGGTGGATGTGTTGGCGGCGTTGTTGCCGGAGTAGGGATTAGCAGCGTGGCGTGTAAAGACGACACCACGCGCATTCCCAATTCCTCCCCTGACACCTTCAACAACCCCTTCTTTTCAATAAACTTCACCACTTCGTCGAGCCCCTCGAGCGCCTTCAGATTGCACATCACGAAGGGCCGCTCGCCGCGCATCTTCTTCGCGTCCGACGCCATCACGTCGAGGTTCGCGCCCACCAGCGGCGCGAGATCCGTTTTGTTGATCACGAGCAGATCCGACTTCGTGATGCCGGGTCCGCCCTTGCGCGGGATCTTCTCGCCACCCGCCACGTCGATCACGTAGATCGTCAGGTCCGACAACTCCGGGCTGAAGGTTGCCGCGAGATTGTCGCCACCCGATTCGATGAACACGATGTCCGCGTCCGGAAAACGCGTGAGCATGCGGTCGACGGCTTCGAGGTTGATCGACGCATCCTCGCGGATCGCCGTGTGCGGGCAGCCGCCCGTCTCGACGCCCATGATGCGTTCGGCCGGCAGCGCGCCCGCGACCGTCAGCAGACGCTGATCGTCTTTCATATTAGTGTTTGTATGAAATCAGAACTTGGCTAATTGACGATGCTTGTTTGTCCGTCATATTCGTGCGGTCCTTCTCATCCAGGAGAGCACCGAATCCATGACGAGCAAACCGGCACCTCACCGCCCGCAGACGCCGCAACCTCCCGTCCTCAAACAACTGGCCTTTGCCTTTCCCTTTCTGCGCAAGGCGCAAGGCAATGCCAGTGCATCCACCCGTTTCACCGACGAGCACGACATTTATCGCCTTCTTGCCACGAACGAGCCGTCCGGCGCGTATCTCGTCAGCCGCAAGGGCATGTGGCACGGTGGCATCCACATCACGGAGGCGGGCGCGGGGCAGGCGCTCGACCTCGACGCGGGACTACGCTGCATCGCGGATGGTGTGCTGATCGCGTATCGCGCCAACCAGGACTATCCGGTCAGCGAGGCAAGCGTGGACGGCAGTAACGTGCCGCTTCTGGCTCCGTACAGCACGGGCTTTGCCCTGGTGCGGCACGAGATGGAGTTTCCGCGCGGCACGCAGCTGACGTTCTACAGCCTGTACATGCACCTGATGTCCAACGCTGACTATGACAACTTCCCGAAGCGGCAGAAACCGGCGTACTGGTCGCGGCAGTGGCAGGTGACGCAGTTTGCGCAGGACAGGCCACGGCCGGGTCGCAGTGGGCAGGTTGCGGATCCGTCGCAGGTGGGTCTGCCTGTGCGCAGGACGCCGAATGGCCCCATCGTTGGCATCGTGCCGCAGGGGGCAAGTGTCAGCATCGGCAAGACTGACACGGTGCATGGTGCAACGTGGGGCCAGCTAACGGACCTGAACGGAGCAACGCTGTATGCGCCCGAGGCGGGCGGCTACGTCGCAGCTTCCGCGGCGGTGGGCGGATGGATTTGCCTGGGCGCGCAGAATGGCGGGCCGGTCGCGAAAGAGCGCATGCCGGATTCGATGTTCGACCGGGTGATTGTCACGACCAACCGGACGTGCAGCGCGGGCGATCCGCAGGGGACAGCCGGTGGATTTCCCGTCAAGGCCGGTGACCTGATCGGCCACCCTGGCCGCTATGACTCGCTGAACGCATGTACGAGCGGAACGCGGCTGGCGCACATCGAGGTGTTCTGCGGCGAGGGCATCAGGCAGTTCATCAAGTCCGGACGCGACTGGGTTCGGGCCAACTGTGCGCACGAGGACCGGTGGAGCGAGCTGGGCCTGTCACCGGAGCCCACCATTGTGCGCGTGGCGCGTGGAACGACCCTCTACCATGACCATGCCAATGGGCAATCCGGCAAGGACCCGAAACAGACCGATGTGGTCCAGGCTTATCGCTTTGCCGCGTTGCCGCAGGATGACGGTCACGTGTTCATGGAACAAGACCCAGGCAGCGACGGGACGAAACGGCGCTGGTGGAAGGTGGACAGCGCGGATGTGCGAGGCAACATCATTCGCGGATGGGTACGTGAGCAGAGCTTCGAGGGCGGTCGCGTGACGCGGGAGTTTTCGCAAAGCTGGATCGACTTCGAGTGTTACGACGAGGACCACGATCCGACGCATACCATTTTTGCAACCACGGGCGACTATGTGGACTATGCGCTTCGCACTGAGGCATCCGGTGCGGGTTCACTTGGCAAGCTGAGCCCACTGATGGCCGCAATCTATCGCGTCCTGTATCCGGGCGGTGACGGTCTTTACGCGGCGGACGAGCTGTGCAGCGGGGGACAAAGCCCTCAGCGTTCCGGATTTCCGTGGGCCGCGTTTCGCGCATCGCGCCTCATCGCGAAACACGAAAGTGAATGGGCCAATCCGGCGAAGTGGCAGGCGCTGGTCAGTGCCATCGAAGAGCGCACCGGACACAGGCCTGAGCATGAAGAGGAGAAGAAGCGCATCGCGAAGCTGGTGTGGTGGGACGAGGTGGCGGCGGGCGTCCCTGGCTTCCCCGGATCGGATGTGTATCACATCAATCCGATCGGGCTGGTGGGGAATTTTGCGCGGAGAGAGGCGCATCCATTCATTACCATTCAGGGTCAACGAATCGAACTGCAGTTTTTGTGGAAATACAGTGGTCAGTCGCTTAATGAAAGAGACTACGCAGAGGCGGCTACAGAACTGGGCTGTCACTCGCACGCAATAAAGGCTGTTGCAAAAACGGAATCCGGTTCGTCAGGCGCCTACTTCAAGCCAGGCCAAGATTTGGCTTCAGGGGATGATCTGGTGCCAGCCATTCTCTTTGAGCGACATCTATTTCATCGTGCTACCCATGGCAAATTCGATCAAAGCCATCCTCACATTTCCAATCCCACACAAGGGGGCTACGGAATCAAGGCAATTCAATATGAGAAATTGATGGAAGCTTACGCACTTGACCAAACCGCGGCATTGCTCTCCGCATCCTGGGGACGATTTCAGATATTGGGGAGCAACTTCAAGGCCGCGGGCTTTCAAAGAGTGCAAGACTATGTTGCATCGGTAAGTCAGTCGGAATCTAATCAACTTAGGGCGTTTGTCTCATTTATAAAGGCGGATCCGATTTTAACGAAGGCCATTTGCAATGAGGATTGGCACGCGTTTGCAGTTCGATATAACGGGCCCGCCCAGCAGGGCTATGATGCGACGATCACGAGAAATTATCGGGAGTTAGGTGGAAAATGAGATTGATAAGATACTGGATTTGTATTGGGATTTTTTTTGCAAATGCAACTTGCGGGGATGCTTTTGCTGCCCGTTCGCTATGCGCTCCGGAAGAATCAGTGATTTTCTCCTGTGCAACTAGAGAATCAAAGAAGATCGCTTTGTGTGTGGATAATCGAACAAAGATAATGACATATCTGTTTGGAGGGGTTGGAAATATAGAGATGGCGTACTCCGCAAACGAGGCGAGCGAGAATGGCTTTACTTATAATCATTATTTTCGGGCGGATGTTGATTATGCGCGAATTTCTTTCGTGAAGGGGGGTACGAGTATTCGGTGTTTAGGAGCTATGATGCAACTGAATCTCGGGTTCCACGTTATGGAGTTGCCGTTGCTCGTCGTGGAGGCGATGAAGTGCAGATTAAATGCCAATCTAAAGTGGTAGATCATCTCTCAAAGGTTATTGATCATTTGAAGTGCGATGCGAGTAGCGCACTAGGGTGCTCTTGATTTTCAACTCAGCTGTCTAGCTCGCTGCGACCGTCGGTCGGCACTGGGAGGGATATTTTTGGATGACAGACGCGTATCACCATGACGGCCCAGTCAGGCTTACGGCGGAGAGGAAAATTCGGAGCTCAAGGTATGCCAGTATTCGATCTTGTCTTGAATAAGGTATGTTCTAAAGTGGCGACTGAGGGTAGCCAATGAAAGCGATGCTGCTATTTCTTGGGCGGCCTGTGCAACCTGTTTTTGCATACGCTTCCCGGCCTCTTGCATTCGCGGTAAGTCAAGACCTTGGGCCGGTCCCGCAAGTAATTCGCTCAACCATGAATCAGAGATCTCCTTCAAACCTTATGGATCGCTGAATTGCAAAATGTAGAGAAAAAATTGCGCTGTCATAGGTTGGTCTCATATCTACATGGTTTGTCGCGACTAGTGAGGCCTGTAGATTGGGGGCGACACTTGGTCCCACATGGCTAGCGATTGCGAGGAAGTCACGCGGAGGCTTTATTGGCATTGCCTCGATTCCGGAATGGCCGAGGAGGCTATACGTAAGCGATATTCTTTTGACGAGAATAAAAATCCTCCCCTCACACCTTCAACAACCCCTTCTTTTCAATAAACTTCACCACTTCGTCGAGCCCCTCGAGCGCCTTCAGATTGCACATCACGAAGGGCCGCTCGCCGCGCATCTTCTTCGCATCCGACGCCATCACGTCGAGGTTCGCGCCCACCAGCGGCGCGAGATCGGTCTTGTTGATCACGAGCAGATCCGACTTCGTGATGCCGGGTCCGCCCTTGCGCGGGATCTTCTCGCCGCCCGCGACATCGATCACGTAGATCGTCAGGTCCGACAGCTCCGGACTGAAGGTTGCCGCGAGGTTGTCGCCACCCGATTCGATGAACACGATGTCCGCGTCCGGAAAACGCGTGAGCATGCGGTCGACCGCTTCGAGGTTGATCGACGCATCCTCGCGGATCGCCGTGTGCGGGCAGCCGCCCGTCTCGACGCCCATGATGCGTTCGGCCGGCAGCGCGCCCGCGACGGTCAGCAGACGCTGATCCTCTTTCGTATAGATGTCGTTCGTGATCGCGACGAGGTCGTACTGGTCGCGCATCGCCTTGCACAGCATTTCGAGCAGCGTGGTCTTGCCCGAGCCGACCGGGCCGCCGACGCCCACGCGCAGCGGCGGCAGCTTCTTGGTGCGGGTCTGGGTCGAGGTATGGGCAGCCGGATGATGGGGTGCGTTCATGATGGATCGTGGGAATCGTGTTACGAGCGGAAGAGCCGCGAATACTGCGACTCGTGGCGCGCCGACAGAATGCCGAGCTGCGGCGCGAATGTGTTGAGATCGTCACGCGAAATGGCGAGCGCGCGCGAGACGGCCGCATCGATCGGTTCGCGCAGCGCGACGATGATGCGCTGCCCCGCGAGCTGGCCGAGCGGCACCGCCTTCAACGCGGCGGCGGCCTGGTTCTCGACCCAACTGAACGCATAGGCGGCGAGCGCGGCATCGGTGGACGCATCATGCGCGTAGGCGGCGAATGCGAACGCGCTCGGCTGCGCGAGCGGCGTCAGCGACGCGAGCGTTTCGCGCCTCGCTGCATCGCCCCATTCGAGCGACACGCACAACTGCCGCAGCGACCAGCCCATCTGCTCGGTTTCGCGGCGCAGTTCGGCGGACTCGCGGCTCGCTAGAAATTCGGCGTTGGCGTCGGCGAGTTCGACCGCGTCGTGCGTGCGCCAGCGTTCGATCTGCTGCGCGAGGAACGGCAACTCGCCGCGCGCGAGCACGTCGGTCAGCCCGCGTTCGATCCACGTGCGCGCGGAGTCGGCGTCGGTGATGAGTTGCGCTTCGATCGCCGCTTCGAGACCCTGCGAATAACTGAACGCGCCGATGGGCAGCGCCGGCGACGCGAGATGCAGCAGCGCGGTGAGTTCAGCGATGCGCATGGTGGTGATGCGAGTGATGCCCATGTCCGCACGATTCGTCGTGCACGTGGTCATGATCGTGGTCCTGCGAGTGCGAGTGCGAGTGCGAAGAGCCTTCATGCGCATGCTCATGCCCATGATGCTCACCAAACACCTGCTGCGCGATCGCATAGTCCTCGGCGAAAGTCTCATCGTGCCCGTGCTTGTGCCCACCGCCATATGCGCCGGCCTCAGGCTGAAACGGCAGCGACACCCGCTCGAGCGTCGCGCCGATGCGCTCGAGCATGTCGGCGAGCACCGGATCGTATTCGAGCTTCAGATAATCGGCGCCCACTTCGACCGGCGTATGACGATTGCCGAGGTGATATGCGGCACGCGTCAACGTCAACGCGTCCGAAGCGCGTACCACAAGCACGGCTTCGTCAGCCGCAACGACACGCACGAGCCCGCCATCATCGGCGACGAGCACGTCGCCATCGCGCAGCACGGTGCCGCGCGGCAACAGCAATGCAATTTCCTCGCCGTTATCGAGCGTCGCCGCAAGACGGCTCTTGCGACGTTCATCGAATGCGAGCGTCAACGTCGGCGCTCGCTTGACGAGTACGGGCGCAATCTTCAGATGCGGCGCGAGAAGTTTGTTCAGTGTGCGCATGATCAGAACAGGAAATAGCGTTGCGCCATCGGCAGCACGGTGGCCGGATCACAGCTCAGCAGCTGGCCGTCGGCGATCACCTGGTAGGTTTCCGGATCGACGCTGATGTTCGGGCGCCACGCGTTGTGAATCATGTCGGCCTTCGTCACGTTGCGGCAGTTTTTGACCGCGACGATGCGCTTTTCCAAACCATAGCGTTCGGCGACGTTCGCATCGGCGGCGAGTTGCGACACGAAAGTCAGCGACGTGCGACCCAGCGCGCCACCGCGCGTCGCGAACATCTCGCGATAATGCACGGGCTGCGGCGTCGGAATCGATGCATTCGGGTCGCCCATCTGCGCCATCGCGATCATGCCGCCCTTCAGGATCAGCGACGGTTTGATGCCGAAAAACGCCGGCTCCCAGAACACCAGATCGGCCCACTTGCCCGGCTCGATCGAGCCGACCTCGTGCGCGATGCCGTGCGTGATCGCCGGATTGATCGTGTACTTCGCGACATAGCGTTTCGCGCGGAAATTGTCGTGACGCGCGTTGTCCTCGGGCAGCGCGCCGCGTTGCACCTTCATCTTGTGCGCGGTCTGCCACGTGCGGATGATCACTTCGCCGACGCGGCCCATCGCCTGCGAATCGGAAGACAGCATCGACAGCGCGCCGAGATCGTGCAGGATGTCCTCGGCCGCGATCGTCTCGCGGCGAATCCGCGATTCGGCGAATGCGATGTCTTCGGCAATCGACGGATCCAGGTGATGGCACACCATCAGCATGTCGAGATGCTCGTCGAGCGTGTTGACCGTATAGGGCCGCGTCGGATTCGTCGACGACGGCAGCACGTTCGTTTCGCCGCACACCTTGATGATGTCCGGTGCATGTCCACCGCCCGCGCCTTCGGTGTGATACGTGTGGATCGTGCGGCCCTTGAACGCGGCCACCGTCGTTTCGACGAAGCCCGCTTCGTTCAGCGTATCGGTGTGGATCGCGACCTGCGTGTCGGTATCGTCGGCGACGGAAAGACAGTTGTCGATCGCCGCGGGCGTCGTGCCCCAGTCCTCGTGCAGCTTCAGGCCGATCGCGCCCGCGGCGATCTGCTCGGTCAGCGGTGCCGGCTGGCTCACGTTGCCCTTGCCGAGAAAGCCGAGGTTCATCGGATAGCCGTCGGCCGCTTGCAGCATGCGCTCGAGATGCCACGGCCCTGGCGTGCAGGTCGTCGCATTGGTGCCGGTCGCGGGGCCGGTGCCGCCGCCGAGCATCGTCGTCACGCCGCTCGCGAGCGCTTCCTCGATCTGCTGCGGGCTGATGAAGTGGATGTGCGTATCGATGCCGCCCGCGGTCACGATCAGCCCTTCGCCGGCGATCACTTCGGTGGCCGCGCCAATCGCGATCGTCACGTTCGGCTGGATGTCCGGATTGCCGGCCTTGCCGATCGCCGCGATGCGGCCGTCCTTGATGCCGATGTCGGCCTTCACGATGCCCCAGTGATCGAGGATCACCGCGTTCGTCACGACGGTATCGACGACTTCGGCATGCACGCGCTGCGACTGGCCCATGCCGTCGCGGATCACCTTGCCGCCGCCGAACTTGACCTCTTCGCCGTAGGTCGTGAAGTCGCGCTCGATCTCGATCAGCAGTTCGGTGTCGGCGAGGCGCACGCGGTCGCCGGTGGAGGGGCCGAACATCTCCGCGTACGCGCGGCGGCCAATGCGTAGTGTCATGGTGTGGGTCCGGAGTGAGCTACAAGCGGGCTACAAGCAACGCAAGGCGGAGCAGGGCGGTCGAAACGCGAGGGCGCGGGCAGCGCATCACAGCTTGCCCATCACCTTGCCGTTGAAGCCGTACACGACGCGCTCGCCCGCCAGCGCGACGAGTTCGACCGTGCGCTCCTGGCCGGGCTCGAAGCGCACCGCGGTGCCCGCCGCGATATTCAGGCGAAAGCCGCGCGCCGCTTCGCGATCGAACGACAGCGCGTCATTCACTTCGTAGAAGTGGTAATGCGAGCCGATCTGCACGGGACGGTCGCCGGTATTCGACACGACCACCGTGACCGTCGCGCGGCCCGCGTTCAGTTCGTGCTCGCCGTCGTCGATGAGGAGTTCGCCGGGAATCATGGGGCCTGCCTTGACGAAGAGGAGTTCAGGGAATCGGATGATGGACGGTGACGAGCTTGGTGCCGTCGGGAAACGTCGCTTCGACCTGGATGTCGGGGATCATTTCGGGCACCCCCTCCATCACGTCGGCGCGCGTGAGCAGCGTGGTGCCGTAGTGCATCACCTCGGCGACGCTCTTGCCGTCGCGCGCGGCTTCCATCAGCGCGGCGGTGATGAAGGCGACCGCCTCCGGATAGTTCAGCTTTAGGCCGCGCGCGCGGCGCCGTTCGGCGAGCAGCGCGGCGGTGAAGATCAGCAGCTTGTCCTTCTCGCGAGGTGTCAGCTTCATCGGGGTGTGGGTCTCGGCGTTGAGGTGTCGTGGCGGCGTGCTCGTCGCGCCATCAGCCGGTCAAGGTATCAAGCCCGGCTAACGGCGCGCTTACAAACGCGCTTGCACGATTACAGGTCGGCGGGCAGTGGAGCGCCGAACCACTTCTTCGACATTGCACCGAGCGTACCGTCGTGTTTGGCCTGCGCGATTGCGGCATCGACCTTCTGTTGCAGGCGCGGCTCGTTCTTGTTCATGCCGACGAAGCAGGGCGAGTTCTTGATCACGAACTTCGGTTCCGGACGGCGCGACGGGTTCTTCGCGAGGATCGCGGCCGCGACGATGTTGCCGGCCGCGATCAGCTGCACCTGGCCGGACAGGAACGCGGCGATCGTCGCGTTGTTGTCCTCGAAGCGTTTGATCGTCGCGTTCGGCGCCATTTGTGTGAGACCGATTTCCTCGAGCGCGCCGCGCGTTGCGCCGACCGTCTTGCCTGTCAGATCGGCGGGAGCGCTCACCTTGATATCGGCGGGACCGAACACGCCCTGGTAATACGGCGCGTACGCGCTCGAGAAGTCGATCACCTTCTCGCGCTCAGGCGTTTTGCCGAGCGACGAGATCACCAGATCGACCTTGCCCGTTTGCAGATACGGAATGCGATTCGCGCTGTTGACCGGCACCAGTTCGAGCTTCACGTTCATCGCTTTGGCGAGCAGCGCGGCGGTGTCGATGTCGTAGCCCTGCGGCTTCATGTCGGGACCGACCGAGCCGAACGGCGGATAGTCCTCGGGCACGGCGACCTTCAGCACGCCGGCCTTGGCGATGTTGTCGAGCGTGTCGGCGTGCGCGGCGCCCGCATGAAACGCGAGGTCGGCGAAGATGGGCAGGGCGAGTAGCGCGGCCAGCAAGGCGCGGCGCGCGGAGCGGGACAGAGTGCGGGTCATTGGCGTGAGCGTGGTGGTGTCGTTGGAGTCGGGTCGTGGCTGGCTTCTTCGTGTCCGGCCGCGAAGTGGCGAATCCAATGCAAGCTGTGTGCCATCGTGCTTCGCCCCGATTGGGCGGCACGCTGCGCCGGTTCGCGCACATGCTTGGGGCGTGCGCGTGCGCCGCCTTGGTGCGCGAGGAGGGCATTGAAGACGAAAGCGGGAAGCCGCGCGCTCAGGTCGACCAGATCCGCAACGGCACCGCCGCGACACCATGCACGACCGGCCGCAACTGCAGCCAGCAGCGCGTGAGCGCGTGCTGCAGCGTTTCCATCGAGCGTGACACCGCGCGCACGAGCAGTACGCCGTTGGTCACGCACGAGGCTGCCGCTCGCAACGTGTCGTCGAACGGCAGTTGCGCGGTGAGCGACTCGGCGAGCGCGTCGTCGCAAGCAGCGCCTACGGCCCACAGCGTGCCGTAGGCCGGAAAGCCCGCGAGGCCCTGCGGCGCGTCGCGCAGCGGATCGTCGGCGCTAAGCGTCGCGCGTTCGAACCACAGCGGCTCGCCATTCGCGCCGACGATACGCGACACCGCGCGCAAGCTACCCGCCGACCAGCGTTCGCCGGCCGCCTGGCGTCCGAGCTGCGTTGCATCCCAGCCGATCGCGCTCGCGCCGGCGCCGAGCGTCAGCGAAAAATCGAGTTGCGCATTCGCGTGATCGAACACGATGTTGTTCTGCGGCAGCCAGTCGAGCTTCGCCTGGTCGCCGACCTGCAGCGCAATGCGCTGCCGCGCCGCGCGGCCGTTCGACTTGTACCACTTGGTTGCGCCCGGCGTCGTCAGCACCGCGTGCGTGTGCGCGCCGAGGGTGATGTCGATGTCGAGCTGATCGCCACCCGCGACGCCGCCGGGCGGATGCACGATCACCGCGTGACAGATCGCCGGGCCTTCCGGATAGAGCGGCCGTTGCACGCGCAGCGGCCCATCGTGCAGCCGGTGCGCAAGCGTCGTGCGAGCGTCGCCGCCGACGAAGCCGAGTTCGAGTCGCGCGCGCCACGGTGAGTGAGCGGTGGCGAGCGTGGCGTGGTTTTCGTGGAGCGACATGCGGATGAAAGGGGGAACCGGCGTGCGGCGAGGATAGCACGCGGGTCGCGGCGCGAGAGCCGCGCGCTAGCGACTACGACGCAGTGTCTTCAGGCGAGGCCTCGGTCACCGACAGCACCTTGATGCCCTCCCACTGCGGATGCAGCAGCCGGAGCAACGCGACGATAGCGCGCGGGGTGTTTTCCTGGACGGTCAACGAGTCGCTGCCTGTCTCGATTGCTTTCTTGCCATGTCGGCAGTACTGATACTCGACGTTAACCGTCACGGACATGCTTTTCTCCCTTCTCTTCTCTAACGATGTTGTGTTGCTAACCCGGGTTTTACAGCGGCAGCGTCTAGCGCACGCGGCTCGGCGCGGCGTGATCGTCCACGCCGCGTTCCGCGCGATTGATGAATCCGCAGTCGAGCAGGAGCTGACAGAAAGCTTCCGGCGAACACGACGGACCGGTCGTCTCAGCCATTCTCGCGAGGACGTCCTGGAACGACGCGAGCACGTGCCAGCTGTCGTAGTACGCGTGCAGCTGGGGCGCGAGTTCGTTGCCGAGCTTCTCCCAGCGCACCGACAGCATGCCGACCGTACCGCCGCTGTCCACCTCGAATAAACCAAAGGTGACCGCCGACACCACGTTCATCACCCGGCAATAGGAGGCTGGGTTTCTGTAAAACTCGCGTCTGACCTGCTTGTTGTCGTCCATGGTGTCCACCTGTCGAACCGTTGCGGCGCTGCCTAGCCTGTGTAACGGTTGCGCGGCGGATAACTTGAGCGGTGAGCTTCAGTCGCGTTAGACGGGGCCGACGGCGCGGGCCGCAAGCTTTCTAACTGCTGTCGCAGATTGAAAAAACGCTTACACGGCAATCAACCCCCGCACTCCATCGGCATCCATGTTCGCCCCTTCGCCGCCCGCGATGATTTCGCCGCGACTCATCACCCAGTAACGATCGGCGATCGCTTTGGCGAAGTCGTAGTACTGCTCGACGAGCAGCACCGTCATGCCCATGTCCTCGACGAGCTGCCGCAGCGTGCGGCCGATGTCCTGAATGATCGACGGCTGGATGCCCTCGGTCGGCTCGTCGAGGATCAGCAGTTGCGGCTCGCTCATCAGCGCGCGGCCGATCGCGAGCTGTTGCTGCTGACCGCCGGACAGATCGCCGCCGCGGCGGTTGCGCATGTCCTTCAGCACCGGGAACAGCTCGTAGATGCGCTCGGGGATTTTCTTCGGCGCCTTTCTGCTGGCGGCGCCCACCAGCAGGTTTTCCTCGACGGTCAAGCGCGGAAAAATATCGCGGCCCTGCGGCACGTAGGCGAGCCCCTGGGCGACGCGCGCATGCGTGGGCAGTTTCATCAGCGGTTCGCCGCGCCACGCGATCGCGCCGCTTTTCGCGGGCACGACGCCCATCAGGCAACGCAGCAGCGTGGTCTTGCCGACGCCATTGCGCCCGAGCAGCACCGTGAGCTTGCCGTCGGGCACCGTGAGTTTCACGTCGCGCAGAATATGGCTGCCGCCGTAGTACTGGTTCAGTCGGTCTACTTCGAGCATGTTTCAGTCATCCTGTCGGGTTGACGATGCGGTACCGCCTTGAGCTTCGATCAGCGGCCGAGATAAGACTCGATCACGGTCTCATCGCGCTTCACTTCGTCGAGCGTGCCGTGCGCGAGCACGCGTCCTTCGGCCATGACCGTCACCTTGCCCGTATCGCCCGCGAGCGCCGCGACGAACTCCATGTCGTGCTCGACGACCATCATCGAGCAGGTGCCGCGCAGGTGGTTGAGCAATTCGGCGAGTTGCATCGTCTCGTCGTCGGTCATGCCGGCCGCGGGTTCGTCGAGCAGCAGCAGCGCAGGGCGTTGCATGAGCAGCATGCCGATTTCGAGGCGCTGCTTCTGGCCGTGCGATAGCTCTCCGGCGAGCCTGCGCGCTTCGCTTTCCAGTCCGATCAGCGCGAGCGTTTGCTCGATGCGCGCCTGCGCGTCTCGATCGAGCCGTGCGCGCAGCGACGCCCACCAGCCTTTGTCGGTTTTCATCGCGAGTTCGAGGTTTTCCCACACCGGATGCTGCTCGAACACGGTTGGCTTCTGGAACTTGCGACCGATGCCGGCGCGCGCGATCGCCGGTTCGTTCATCCGCGTCAGATCGATCGACTGGCCGAGAAACACCTTGCCTTGATCGGGCGCGGTCTTGCCCGTGATCACGTCCATCATCGTCGTCTTGCCCGCGCCATTCGGGCCGATGATGCAGCGCAGTTCGCCCGCGTCGATCGCGAGCGACAACGCGTTGAGTGCGCGAAAGCCGTCGAAGCTGACCGTCACGTCTTCGAGGTACAGGATCGTGCCATGCGATACGTCGATCTCGCCGGGCACGACCGTGTGCCCCATGCTCGCGACGCCGCTCAGCGAGCGTTCCGCCGGTGCTTCGGGCAAATCCAGATCGGGAACCATCGGGTTTTCGTTCATCAGCGGTTCCTCAGCGGTTTCTTTTGCGCGTCAGCAGATCGGCGAGACCCATGATGCCGTTCGGCAGCAGCAGCGGCACCAGCACGAAGATCAGGCCGAGAAAGAACAGCCAGTATTCGGGGAAGTTCGCCGTGAAGAAGCTCTTTGCGCCGTTGACCGCGAACGCGCCGATGATCGGGCCGATCAGCGTGCCGCGTCCGCCGACCGCGACCCAGATCGCCATTTCGATCGAGTTGCCCGGCGACATCTCGCCCGGATTGATGATGCCGACCTGCGGCACGTACAACGCGCCCGCGATGCCGCACAGCACCGCCGACACGGTCCACACGAACAGCTTGTACGCGAGCGGGCTGTAGCCGAGAAACATCAGCCGCGTTTCGCCGTCGCGCACCGCGGTCACCACGCGGCCGAGCTTCGACGTGACGATCGCGCGCGCGCCGAGGAACGCGGCGATCAGCACCGCGAAGGTGATCAGCAGCAACGCGGCGCGTGTGCCCTGATGCGTGATCGGAAAACCGCCGATGCGCTTGAAGTCGGTAAAGCCGTTATTGCCGCCAAAGCCCGTTTCGTTGCGATAGAACAGCAGCATCGCGGCGAAGGTCATCGCCTGCGTGATGATCGACAGATACACGCCCTTCACGCGCGAACGGAACGTGAAGAAGCCGAATACCCACGCGACCACGGCCGGCACCAGCACGACGAGCAGCAGCGCATAGCCGAGATGCTGCGTGCCTTGCCAGTACCACGGCAACTGGTGCCAGTCGAGAAACACCATGAAGTCGGGCAGATCGCTGCCGTACTTGCCGTCGTGACCGATCGCGCGCATCAGGTACATACCGATCGCATAGCCGCCGAGCGCGAAGAACAATGCGTGGCCCAGACTCAGGATGCCGCAGTAGCCCCACACCAGATCGAGCGCGAGCGCGGCGATCGCATAGCACATGAACTTGCCGGTCAGCGTCATCGCATACGCGGACAGATGCAAGGCGCTCGTCTGCGGAATCACCAGCGCGGCGAACGGCACCCCGAGGCCGAATACGATGATCAACGCGATCAGCGCGAGCCACGCGCGACGCGACAGCAACGCGGGCCGCGGTGGCAGACCGAGCGCAAAGCCGGTGTTGAATTCGCGCGCGGCGCCTGCCCCCGCGCGCGACGACGCGGCTGAAGAAGGGTTCGACGACGAAGTAGCCGATGTCATCTCATGCCTCCGCGCTGCGGCCCTTCAAGGCGAACATGCCCTGCGGACGCTTCTGGATGAACAGCACGATCAGCACGAGCACCGCGATCTTCGCGAGCACCGCGCCCCAGAACGGTTCGATCGCCTTGCTGACGAGCCCGAGGCCGAAGCCGCCGAGCACGGTGCCCGCAAGCTGGCCGACACCGCCGAGCACGACCGCCATGAACGAATCGATGATGTAGCTCTGGCCTAGATCGGGCCCGACATTGCCGATCTGCGACAGCGCGCAGCCGCCGAGCCCCGCGATGCCCGCGCCGAATGCGAACGCATACGAATCGACACGCGCGGTTTTCACGCCGACGCACGCGGCCATGCGGCGGTTCTGCGTGACCGCGCGCACGAACAGACCCAGGCGCGTGCGGGTGAGCACGGCCCACGCGATCGCGACGACGATCAGCGAGAACGCGAGAATCGCGAGCCGGTTGTACGGCAGGATCAGGTTCGGCAGCACGGTCACGCCGCCGCTCATCCACGACGGATTGACGACCTGGACGTTCTGCGCGCCGAACAGCATGCGGGTTGCCTGAATCAGGATCAGGCTCACGCCGAAGGTGGTCAGCAGCGTTTCGAGCGGGCGGCCATACAGGTGCTTCAGCACGAGCCGTTCGAGCACGATGCCGACCAGCGCGGCCGCGACGAAGGAGGCCGGTATCGCGACGAGCGGATACCAGTCGAACGCGTTGGGTGCAAAGCGCTGAACGAGGTTTTGCACGACGTAGGTCGCGTACGCGCCGATCATCAGGAATTCGCCGTGCGCCATGTTGATCACGCCGATCAGGCCATACGTGATTGCGAGGCCGAGCGCGGCGAGCAGCAGCACGCTGCCGAGCGACAGCCCGGCGAACAGCGTGCCCGCGATCTGGCTGCGGCGCTGGATCGCATCGAGCTCATCGATGCCGCTTTGCGCGGCCGCGCGCACGCGTTCGTCGGTTTCGGCAAATGTGCCGTCGGCTTTCTTCGCGACCAGCGGGCGCAGCAACTCGTTCATATCGAGATCGTGACGCGCGGCGACCAGTTGCACTGCTTCGAGACGCTTCGAAGGGTCCGGGTCGTGCAATGCGCTCATCGCCCACAGCGTGTCGAGACGCTTCTTCAGCGCGGGATCGGTTTCTTTCGCGCGCGCCGCGTCGACGAGCGGTTTGATCGATGGATCGGGGTTTTTTAGCAGCGCATCGATGGCGGCTGCGCGTGTCGCCTGGTCGGGCGACGCGAGTTGCAGACCCGACAGCGCGCCCGCCACTTTCGAGCGCAGCAGGTTGTTCAGCGTGACGGGTTGCGCGTCGCTCGCTGCGACCGGCTGGCCGGTGACGGCATCGCGGGTGGCGTCGCCGTCCTGCAGCAGTACCGCGCCTGAGTCGGTGGCGAGCGCGCTGTCGTCGGCGAGGGCCTTCAGCACCGCGAGCGATGCGGTGTCATGCGTGGCGATCAGTTTGTCGATCGCGGCGGACTTTGCCTCGAAGTCGTCGCCGGCGAGCGGCGCGACGTCGGCCTGGGTCAGCGCGAATGCGGCGCCCGGCGCGGCGGCGAGAAGAACCGCGAGCGGCAGCAGGAGCGCCGCGCCGCGTCGTCGTACGGAAGTCGGAAATGAAAACGCCATGATGGCCTTTTGCACTGGGTTGAATCGGTGAGCCGCTCAGCGCGCGAGGGTGCCGCTGCCGCTTCAGCGGGACGCCGCCGCGCGAGCGCCGCGCGTGCCGGTACGCAGGCCGCACGTCGCGGCAGGCGGCTGTTGCGGCGCGGCACGCGCGGTTCGCCGCGTGCCGCGACGCGGCTCACGCCGGCACGTCACGCAACGCGCGAGCGCCGCAGGAACGCCGGAATCGAGCTGACCACATCCGGCTTGCCCGCATTGCCGGCGATGAACGGGCTCCACGGTTGCGCGCGGATCGGCCCCTTGGTGCGCCACACGACGTTGAACTGGCCATCCGCGCGTACTTCGCCGATCATCACCGGCTTGTGCAGATGGTGGTTGCCGTCCATCTCCAGCGTGAAGCCCGACGGTGCCGCGAAGGTCTGCCCGACCATCGCGACGCGCACCTTGTCGACCTCAGTGCTCTTTGCTTTCTCGACCGCCTGCTTCCACATATGGATGCCGACGAAGGTCGCCTCCATCGGATCGTTGGTCACGCGCTTCGTGCCGCCCGGCAGGTTGTTGTCCTTGACCCACGTGGCCCATTGTTTCTTGAACTTCTCGTTGGACGGATTGCGCACCGACATGAAGTAGTTCCATGCCGCGAGATTGCCGACGAGCGGCTTCGTATCGATGCCACGCAGTTCCTCTTCGCCGACCGAGAACGCGACGACCGGCACATCCGACGCCTTCAGCCCCTGGTTGCCGAGTTCCTTGTAGAACGGCACGTTCGAATCGCCGTTCACGGTCGAGATCACCGCGGTCTTGCCGCCTTGCGAGAAGCTCTTGATGTTGGCGACGATGGTCTGATAGTCGCTGTGACCGAACGGCGTATAGACCTCCTGGATGTCGGTTTCCTGCACGCCCTTCGATTTGAGGAACGCGCGCAGGATCTTGTTGGTCGTGCGCGGATACACATAGTCGGTGCCGAGCAGGAAGAAGCGCTTCGCGCCGCCGCCTTCGGCGCTCATCAGGTATTCGGTCGCGGGAATCGCCTGCTGGTTAGGAGCTGCGCCCGTATAGAACACGTTGCGCGACATTTCTTCGCCTTCGTACTGCACCGGATAGAACAGCAGGCCGTTCAGTTCCTCGAACACCGGCAGCACCGACTTGCGCGACACCGAGGTCCAGCAGCCGAACACGACCGCGCATTTGTCCTGCGTCAGAAGCTGGCGCGCCTTCTCGGCGAACAGCGGCCAGTTCGACGCCGGGTCGACGACCACCGGCTGGATTTGACGGCCCATCACACCGCCGTTCTTGTTGATGTCGGCGATCGTCATCAACGCGGTGTCTTTCAGCGACGTCTCGGAGATCGCCATCGTGCCGGATAGCGAATGCAGGATGCCCACCTTGATCGGACCGCTATCGGACTGCGCGTGCGCGAACGGCACGCGGCCCGCGAGCGCGAGCGCGCCGGACATGGAGCCGAACTTCAACAGACTGCGACGTTTCATGTGCTTTCCCCTTGTCATTGATGGTCACTGTTTATGAGCGTCGATTTCAGCCAGCAGGCTGAGCTCGCACGGCTTGCCGCTCGTCTACTGCAAGGCACATGCCATGTGATGCATTCGACGCGATGCGTGTGCGATGCCTGTGGTGGCGCGGTTATCGGAGCGCAGGTGGCGAGTCGGTCCATCGATGGCGCGGCGCGAAACTGGTGCAGTCGCGCGCGCCGCGCCTCGTTCGGGTGCGTGTCGCGCCGCGACGAAGCGTGCTTCGACGCCAGTGAAGCGTCGCTGGCGCAGGTGGGGCATCGGCGGTGCATGGGCGCCTTGGGGACGCCGCGCTTTTGTGCATGGCGTGGACGCTGCCCACACCGGAACACCAGTGATACTGACTGCCGATCAGGGAGACCGGACATGATCGAACGCGCCGTCGCCAGCCCGCCCGATAAGTCCGCTTTCTGAATGCCCTTCACCGCGAACCGTCAGTTAGAGAGCACGCCGCGGCTGCTCGCGAGCGCGAAAGCGATGTACTACACCACGCAATGAGCTTAGTCTGGTCCTACCATTAAACACGACAAAATTTGCCGTTCGGGTAACGGGGAATTATTCCAGTCTGGCAAATCCCTTTTTTGAAATCCTTCCGGGGACTGGTAACCACTCACATTCCAGTTGTGCCCACTTGCGTGCTCAACTTCCACAATCCTGAATCGACACTGGCGACTTGGATTTTTCAAGTGAAAGACAATGCGTCTTTGCTCATCGCTGAAATTCTTTTCCGTGATTTCGTAGCGTGTCGGCTTACAGACGCTATATGTTGAATTCCATTCAATTGTGTTGGCTCGCACATAGAGCGCACCGGAACACGCACGACCTGTTCCCTCGAAATTCCCTTTAAAACCGACTTCGGCGCCAATCGCTATGCTTGATATGCTGTAGAGAATGATGCACATCGCCGTAACCTTCACTGAGCACATAATGCAGACTCCCCCTTGTGGATCAGGCTCAGCGCATAATCCAGCTTCTTGGCATAGAGTGAATCGCCAGAGTTATAGTGTTTAGCGATGCTTGATGTCGTAATGATTTTCCAGCTAACAATGACTTTCTTTAGCGAAGCTTTCTGATATTTCAGTACTTGACCCGCTCTCAATAAATGAGAGGAAGGATTCAGTTTCTGTATCACTTCAATAGTGCTTCCATTTGTCTTGGCAATCTTGGCGATGCTATCCCCTGCCAGTGCCCTGACTTCGTAGATTGTGGCGTCTGCGTCTGGGACGTTTTTGATCGCATAGTTCGCCGTTCGCATCAGCAAGTAGCCAATACCAGCGGCGATATTGTGAGGGGGATTCGTTATCGCATTACCAAGGGTGAGTCGATTTTTCCACGTTGGGGGAATAATCAAATCACCTCCTTCATTGCCAGCTAATAGCGCTCGCAGTCCTGGATCGCCGGGATTGCCTATTTGAATCGGATTCGATTCCCATTTTTTGCTTTCCGCACCGGTCTCCACCCAAATCATCGCCTTGATGAGCCGCCAATCCAATGGCCTGTACCCGGCAGTCCCCGACAGATGACGGTTGTACTGGTTCACGGTCATCTGGATTGCGCAATCGTAGAGGTCCCATTTGGCATTGCCCACAGCGCTGTTGATGCCCTCTTGCCATTTTTCATAGCCAGTCTTCGGTGGTGCTTGAACAGCCATACGACTCCTGCCTAGGGTTGAACTCAACATAGCGCCGGAATCCGAAGCAATAGTGTCCAATAAACGACTCAAATACGGACAGGGACTTCGGTATGTCGAAGATCTATGCAAAGTCGCTGCTCGGATCGGCAGCGATCAGATAATCACCTCGCGACAGGTTGTATGTACATGGGCGATGGCCCAAATTTCCTCGACTTTCCTAAGTGCACACCAGTCGTGGCACGGCTAGGAGTTCCTCGACGGACCGTTAGTCCTTGCTCATCCGATGGGCTGAATAACGCGTCAGCAAAAACAAAGACCCCGCAAGCCAAAACCATGGCTTGCGGGGTCTTTGCACCCATCCTGGCGCAGCACAAAAGAAAAACGGCGCAAGGACCATCAGCCCTTGCGCCGCTTCAACGCGTTACCTTCGCGCAAACCTCAATAAGTCGGAACCGACGGATCGACCTGACGCGACCACGCGTCGATCCCACCCTGCAGATTGAACACATTGGTGTGTCCGCGCGATTCGAGGAACATCGCGACTTGCGCACTGCGCGCGCCGTGATGGCAAATGCAGACGATCTGCGCATCGTCATCGAGTTCTTCGCTGCGCGCGGGAATCTCGCGCATCGGAATCGACACGACGCCGGCCATCGACGCGGTTTGCAGTTCCCACGGCTCGCGCACGTCGAGCAGTACGGGTGCGGGACGCGAGGTATCGGCGAGCCATTCGGCGAGTGCGGGAGCGGTCAGGTTTTGCATCAGCGGGACATCCAGTTCGTGGGACGGTGGGCTTGCTCGCCGCCCGTCCAGATCAACAATACAACTCGAAGCGCAGCGAAAACCGCCGCTTAGAACCTGAACCGCGCCGGCTGCACTGCATTGGCGAGCGGCTCGACATAGGTTTCGAACACGTCGGAGATGCGGTATTGCTTCTCGTCGATGCGCGTAATGATCTGCGCCTTCATCACCGGCGCGCTGCCGACGAATGCCGCGAGACGGCCGCCGACTTTCAGCTGTTCGAGGATTTCCTGCGGCAGCACCGGCAGACCGCCCGACACGCAGATCACGTCGTACGGCGCCGCGCCGCTCCAGCCGCGCGAAGCGTCGCCGGTCGCGACTTCGACGTTCAGCACGCCGTTGGCGATCAGGTTGCTCTTCGCGAGCTCGGCCAGTTCCGGCTCGATGTCGACGGTCAACACGTGTTGCGCGCGATGCGCGAGCAGCGCCGCCATGTAGCCCGAACCCGCGCCGATTTCGAGCACGCTTTCGTGCTTCTTCACCGCCAGCTCCTGCAGCACGCGCGCCTCGACGCGCGGCGCCAGCATGTGCTGGCCGGCCGGCAGCGGCACTTCGAAGTCGGCGAAAGCGAGATCACGGTAAGCGGCGGGGACGAATTTCTCACGTTTGACGATCGACAGCAGATTCAGCACGTCCTGGTCGAGCACTTCCCAGGGGCGGATCTGCTGTTCGATCATGTTGAAACGCGCTTGCTCGATGTTCATGGTGGATTCGGCGGTTTTGGTTTGGCGAGCGGGCGACGATTGCCGCTGACTTTTTTCCTGACCCGGCCCCGGCGGATTGCCGGCGGCGGCGGCCTCCGAAAGGCGTTCGCTTTGCAAGCCGCGTCAGGGGAACTGCGGGATTGTACCAAATGGCGGACTCGCGCCGGACGCTCGCGGGCAAGTGCCGGCCGGGCCGCCCCCGTGTTAATCCCTAGCGATCCGAGCTTGCGATTCGCATCGCGATCGCTACAAAATGTAATCGATTACATTTCGCTGCGAGGTCGTGTGTCCCGAACGCCGTCCCGATCGTCGCCGGCCACGCTGTCCGGCGCGAGCAGTCAACCGCTACGTCCGCCGCAGAGGCGCTCGCCGCGTACGGAGGACGGGTCGTCGATCGCCGGCGTGGCCGAGCAGGCGGGCGTGTCGGTGGCGACGGTGTCGCGCGTGCTGAACGGCCACGGCAATGTGCGGCCCGCCACGCGCGACAAGGTGCTCGCCGCGATCGACGCGAGCGGCTACCGCGTCAACGAACTCGCACGCAATCTGCGCACGGCCGTAAGCCGCCTGCTGCTGACGATGGTGCCGGACTTCGGCAATCCGTTTTACGCGGAGATCGTGCGCGGCATCGACAGCGTCGCGCGTCAGCACGGCTACTTCATGCTGCTATGCGACACCGGCGCGGACCCGGGCCGCGAGCGCAGCTACTTCGACATGCTGCGGCGTCGCCGCGCGGACGGCGCGATCTGCCTCGATCCGGCGACGATCCAGCAGGCGCTCGGCGAGGCGTCGCAGGCGCTGCCGTGGGTCGCGTGCTGCGAGTTCGATCCGGAGATGGGCGTGCCGTACGTCGGCATCGACAACTACCGCGCGGCCGGCGACGCGGTGCGCCATCTGCTCGCGCGCGGGCACCGGCGTATCGGCCTGATCAACTCCGACGTCGACTATCTGTATGCGCGCCAGCGTCAGCAGGGGTACCTCGACGCGTTGCACGACGCCGGCATCGCGCCCGACCCGCGCTGGCGCATGAATCTCAACAGCCTCGATTACGAGGCGGGCGCGTCGGCCGCAGCCGGGTTGATGCAGCAGTCCGATGCGCCGAGCGCGATTTTCGCGGTGTCGGACACGCTCGCGATCGGCGTGATCCACGGCTTGCGCAGCGTCGGCAAGCGCGTGCCCGACGACGTCGCGGTGGCCGGCTTCGACGACATCTCGCTCGCCGCGCAGATCGATCCGCCGCTCACGACGATCGCGCAGCCGATGCGCGAGCTCGGCGAGACCGCCGCGCGTCTGCTGCTGCAACGCCTCGCGAATCCGCAGGCCAACGTGCCGGGCGTGCTGCTGCCGCATCGTCTGGTGATTCGTGGGAGCGCGTGAACCATGAGCCTCGCGATCCGCTTCGACGACATCCGCAAGGACTTCGGTCCCGTGCGCGTACTGCACGGTGTGAGCTTCGAGCTCGCACCCGGCCGCATCTACGGTCTGCTCGGCGAGAACGGCGCGGGCAAATCGACGCTGATGAAAATTCTCGCCGGCTATGAAGCGGCAACCTCGGGCAGCGTGCTGGTCGATGGCCACGCGCAGCGTTTCGCCGGTTCGCGCGACGCCGAGGCGCAGGGCATCGTGCTGATCCACCAGGAGTTCAACCTCGCCGAGCATCTGACGATCGCGCAGAACATGTACCTCGGCCACGAGAAGCGCCGCGGCTGGTTCGTCGACGATGCCGCGATGCGCAGCGACGCCGCGCGCTATCTCGCGCAGGTCGGGCTCGAGCGCGCGCCGGACACGAAAGTGCGCGAGCTGATCGTCGCGGAAAAGCAGATGGTCGAGATCGCGAAGGCGCTGTCGCGCCGCGCGCGTCTGTTGATCATGGACGAGCCGACCGCGACGCTGACGCCGGCCGAAACCGAGCGGCTGTTCGCGCTGATGCTGAAGCTGAAGGCCGATGGCGTGACGATCGTCTACATCTCGCACAAGCTAGACGAAGTGGAGCGCATCACCGACGAAGTGATCGTGATGCGCGACGGCCGCTTCGTCGCGCGCGGTGAAACCGCGGGGCTCGCGCGTCAGCAGATGGCGAACCTGATGGTCGGGCGCGATGTGTCCGACATGTTCCCCGACAAGCAGACGGTGCCTGCCGACACGCCGGTCGCGTTGCGCGTGAGCGGCCTGACGGTGCCCGACTGGGTCGAGGATCTGAGCTTCGACGTGCGCGCGGGCGAAGTGCTCGGCTTCGCGGGCCTCGTCGGTGCGGGCCGCACCGAGGCGTTCGAGGCGATCATCGGCTTGCGCAAACGCACCGGCGGCACGATCGAAATCGCCGGCCGGGCAGTCGATCTGAAGAACCCGCGCGACGCGATGCGCCACGGTCTCACGTATCTGAGCGAGGACCGCAAAGGCAAAGGCCTGCACGTCAACATGAGCCTGCAGGACAACGTCACGCTGATGACGCTCGAACGCTACGCGCATCCGCTGCTCGACCTGAAAGCGGGGCGCGCGGCGTTGCAGGAGGCCGTCGGTGAATTCGGCATTCGTACCGGCGACCTGTCGAGCCGCGCGCGCATGCTGTCGGGCGGCAACCAGCAGAAGCTCGCGCTCGCGAAGTTCCTGCAGCCCGACCCGAACGTGATCGTGCTCGACGAGCCGACACGCGGCGTCGACGTCGGCGCGAAACGCGACATTTACTTCCTGATTCATCGTCTCGCCGCGCAGGGCCGCGCGGTGATCGTCATTTCATCCGAACTGATCGAGCTGATCGGCTTGTGCCATCGTGTCGCGGTAATGCGCGCGGGACACCTGCAAGCGACGCTGACGCTCGAGCATCTGACCGAAGAGGAGTTGATCGCTCATGCGACCGGCACCCACTGAAGCCGTGCAATCACGGCGCGCGCTGCGCGTCGCGCAGCGGCTCTACACGCTCGGGCCGCTCGCCGGGCTGATCGTGCTGTGCATCGTCGGCACGCTGCTCAATCGCGACTTCGCGACGCTCGACAACCTGATGAACGTGCTCACGCGCACGTCGTTCATCGGCATCATCGCGGTCGGCATGACCTTCGTGATCATCTCGGGCGGCATCGATCTGTCGGTCGGGTCGATGGCCGCGTTGATCGCCGGCATCATGATCTGGCTGATGAACGGGCTCGCGGCCGGTGCTACCGGTCATGCGTTGCCGCCGTTGCTGATCGTGACGATCGGCATCGTCGCGGCACTCGTGCTCGGCGCGCTGTTCGGCTGCGCGCATGGGCTGCTGATCACCAAAGGGCGCATCGAGCCGTTCATCGTCACGCTCGGCACGCTGGGGATTTTTCGCGCGGTGCTGACATGGCTCGCCGATGGCGGCGCGCTGACGCTCAATGATTCACTCTCCAATCTGTATGGTCCCGTCTATTACGCGAGCCTGTTCGGTGTGCCGGTGCCGATCTGGGTATTTCTCGTGGTCGCGGCGGGCGGCGCGCTGATCCTGAATCGCACCGCGTTCGGCCGGCACGTGCAGGCGATCGGTTCGAACGAACAGGTCGCGCGTTATGCGGCAATTCGCGTCGATACGGTCAAGATCGTCACGTACGTGCTGCTCGGGATCTGCGTGGGCGTGGCCACCGTGCTCTACGTGCCGCGCCTCGGCTCCGCCACGCCGACCACGGGCCTGTTGTGGGAGCTCGAAGCGATTGCATCGGTGGTGGTCGGCGGCACGGCGCTCAAGGGCGGCGAGGGACGCGTGATCGGCACCGTGATCGGCGCGATCCTGCTGTCGGTGATCGCGAACATCCTGAACCTGACCAGCATCATCAGTGTGTATCTGAACGCGGCGGTGCAGGGCGTCGTGATTATTTTCGTCGCGTTCGTGCAGCGTGGGCGGCGGTAGGCGGGCGTTTCAAGCAGGTGTAGCAAGGCAGGCGCGGTAAAACCAACGGCAGGTCCGATAAATCGGGGCGAACGAACGCCTCTTGATTGGAGACACACACCATGAAGCAAGTCATTCGAGCGATCGGCGCCGGCGTGCTGGCGTTGGGGATGCTGGGCACGAGCGGCGCGGCGCGCGCCGACGACAAGGTCACGCTGGGCGTCGCGATTCCGACGGCCGATCACGGCTTCACCGGCGGCATCGTCTGGTGGGCGAACAAGGCGAAGGAGGATCTCGAGAAAGCGCATCCCGATCTGAAAGTGATCGTGAAAACGGCGGCCAACGCGCCCGAGCAGGCGAACCAGTTGCAGGATCTGGTGACCGTCAACAAGATCAATGCGCTCGTGATCTTCCCGTACGAATCGGCGACGCTGACGCAGCCGGTCGAACAGGTGAAGCGCAAAGGCGTGTACGTGACGGTGGTCGATCGCGGTCTTACGAACACGAGTGCGCAGGATGCGTACGTGGCCGGCGACAACACCGCGTTCGGCAAGATTCCGGCCGAGTACCTGGCGAAGGCGCTCGACGGCAAAGGCAACGTCGTCGCGCTGCGCGGCATTCCGACCACGCTCGACAACGAGCGCTGGACCGCCTTCACCGGCGTGATGAAAAACTATCCGGACATCAAGATTCTCGACGCGAAGTACGCGAACTGGAATCGCGACGACGCGTTCAAGGTGATGCAGGACTATCTGACGCGCTTCAAGCACATCGACGCCGTGTGGGCCGCCGACGACGACATGGCGGTCGGCGTGCTGAAGGCGATCGATCAGGCCAAGCGCAACGACATCAAGATCGTGTTCGGCGGCGCGGGCTCGAAGGGCATGGTGAAGAACGTGATGGACGGCGCGCCGATGATCAAGGCCGACGTGTCGTACTCGCCGAAATTCATCTACGACGCGATCAAGCTGACCGCCGAAGCGCGGCTGAAGGGCGACAAGCTGCCCGCCACGACGATCATCCCGTCGGTGTTGATCACGAAGGAAAACGCGCAGCAGTTCTATTTCCCCGACTCGCCGTTCTGAGCGGCGCTCCACGCATCGTCTAACGCGCGCGGGTGCGGCCCGCGCGCAACGTTCGAGGAACCGTAAAGATGAAAACCATCAAAGGGCCGGCGATTTTTCTCGCGCAGTTCATGGGCGACGACGCGCCGTTCGACAATCTCGCGCATCTCGCCGAATGGGCCGCGGGCCTCGGCTTCAAGGGCATCCAGGTGCCGTGCGACCCGCGTCTGATCGATCTCGAGAAAGCCGCCGTGAGCGACGCGTATTGCGACGAATTGCGCGAGACCGTCGACAACGCGGGCGTCGCGATCACCGAACTCTCGACGCATCTGCAAGGGCAACTGGTTGCCGTGCATCCGGCGTACGACACGCTGTTCGACGGCTTCGCCGCACCGCACGTGCGCGGCAAGCCGGCGGCGCGCACCGAGTGGGCGATCGCACAGATGAAGTTCGCGGCGCAGGCGTCGCGCCGTTTGGGGCTGAGCACGCACGTGTCGTTTTCGGGCGCACTAGCGTGGCCGTATATCTACCCGTGGCCGCAGCGGCCGGCCGGCCTCGTCGAAACCGCGTTCGACGAACTGGCGCGCCGCTGGACGCCGATTCTCGATGCGTTCGACGCGGCAGGCGTCGACGTCTGCTACGAACTGCATCCGGGCGAAGACCTGCACGACGGCGTGACGTTCGAGCGCTTTCTCGCGGCGGTCAAACAGCATCCGCGCGCGAACATCCTGTACGACCCCAGCCATTTCGTGCTGCAGCAGCTCGACTATCTCGCGTTCATCGATATCTATCACGAGCGCATCAAGGCGTTTCATGTGAAGGACGCGGAGTTCCGTCCGACCGGCAAACAGGGCGTGTACGGCGGGTATAGCGGCTGGGTCGAACGCGCGGGGCGCTTTCGTTCGCTCGGCGACGGGCAGATCGACTTCGGCGCGATCTTCTCGAAGATGGCGCAGTTCGATTTTCCGGGCTGGGCCGTGCTCGAATGGGAATGTGCGTTGAAGCATCCGCACGACGGCGCGCGCGAAGGCGCGGAGTTCATTCGCCGGCACATCATCCGCGTGGCCGAGCATGCATTCGATGACTTCGCGGGCAGCGGTGTCGATACCGCGCAGTTGAAGAGCGTGCTGGGCATCTGACATGGGAGCGCAAACGATGCAGAGAAGAAGGCTCAGGCTGGGCATGGTCGGCGGCGGGCAGGGCGCGTTCATCGGCGCCGTGCATCGGATCGCCGCGCGGCTAGACGATCGTTTCGAACTGGTGGCGGGCGCGTTATCGTCCGATCCCGAGCGTGCGCGGGCGAGCGCCGCCGAAGCGGGCATCGCGCGCAGCTACGCGGACTGGCGCGAGATGGCGCGCGCCGAGGCCGCGCGCGACGACGGCATCGACGCGGTCGCGATCGTCACGCCGAATCATCTGCACGCGCCGGTCGCGACGGCGTTTCTCGAAGCGGGCATCCACGTGATCTGCGACAAGCCGCTCGCGGTTTCGCTCGCCGAAGGCGAAGCGCTCGCGAAGCTCGCGCAGTCCACCAAGCGGCTCTTTGCGCTGACCCATACCTATTCGGGCTACCCGCTGGTGCGGCATGCGCGCGAGCTGGTCGAAGGTGGCGAGCTGGGCGAGATACGCGTCGTGCAGGTCGAATATGCGCAGGACTGGCTCGCCGAGCCGCTCGAAACGGGCGGCGCGAACAAGCAGGCTGGCTGGCGTACCGATCCGGCGTTGGCGGGGCCGGCCGGGTGCCTTGGCGATATTGGCACGCACGCGTATCAGCTGGCCGCCTTCGTGACGGGGATGATGCCGCGCGCGCTGTCGGCCGAGCTGCACACGTTCGTGCCGGGGCGTCGTATTGACGATCACGTGCAGGCGATGCTGCGTTATGCGAACGGCGCGCGCGGCATGTTGTGGGCGAGCCAGGTGGCGAGCGGCGCGGAGAACGCGCTGCGCTTGCGGGTGTATGGCACCAAGGCGGGCCTTGCGTTCGATCAGGAGGAGCCGAACGCGTTGTGGTTCACGCCGCTGGGCGGCGCTGCCGAACGATTGACCCGCGCCCGTGTGAAAAGTCCTGTTGCCGCGCATGCGACGCGCGTGCCGGCCGGGCATCCGGAAGGCTATCTGGAAGCGTTCGCGCAGTTGTACAAAGATGCGGCGTTGCAGATCGATGCACTGAACGAAGGTCGTGCACCGCCGGCGGAAAGCCTGCTGTTGACGACGGTCGATGATGGCGTCGACGGATTGCGGTTTATCGACGCGGTGCTGAGAAGCAGTGCGGCGGATGGACGGTGGGTGGAGATCGAAGGGGCTTAAAGCGTTGCAGCGAAGCGCCAGGTCGGCGAAGCCGGAGCGTCAACCCCCCTTGCTTTTCTTGATCTGCGCTTCGAATGCGATGTCGAGCTTGCTGGCCTTGCGCGGTTTCTGCGGGCCGTACGCGTCGACGAACTTGACGAAGTCGTCGAGCGCCAGCGGGTCGGACACCTTCTTGTCGACCCCGCTCGATTTGTCGACCAGGTAGAACAGGCCGCCGGACAGGCTGATCGCGGCGAAGCGCGGGTTACCGGTGCGCGTTTTCAGGCGCTCGACGGCGTGGATGGCTCGGGTGGTGCGCATGATGGGGACTGCGGCTGCTGATTGACGAGAGCGTTACTTTAACAATTTTGCTGACGGTGTGCGGTTGGCGCCAACGAATCAAAACACGCGATGAACCTCGACCCGCTCAGCGACGACAAGATCATCGAAAGCTGGCAGCGCAACGCGTCGCCGTGGACGAATGCGGTGCGCGCGGGTGAGATCGACAGCCGCCGACTGGTCACCGATCAGGCCGTGCTCGACGCGGTCCTTGCTTGCGACCCGGCCACGGTCCTCGACCTGGGTTGCGGAGAAGGCTGGCTCGCGCTTGCGCTTCAGCGCCACGGCATCCGGGTGACGGCGGTGGACGCGATTGCCGAGCTAGTGCGTGCCGCGACCGATGCCGGCGTGACTGACGCGAGAACGCTGTCGTATGAACAGATCGCGGCAGGCGGGCTAGAGCTGCGCGCCGACGTCGTCGTTTGCAATTTTTCGCTGCTCGGCAAGGAGTCGGTCGACGGACTGCTGCGTGCGATGCCGACGCTGCTCACACACCGTGGATCGCTGGTGACACAGACGCTGCATCCGCTCGTCGCATGCGGTGAACTGCCGTACGTGAATGGCTGGCGAGCGGGTTCGTGGGCGGGCTTCGGTGACGCATTCAGCGATGCCCCGCCGTGGTTCTTTCGGACCTTGCAAACGTGGGTCGAACTGCTGGCAACAAGCGGGCTGACCCTGCAGCAGATGCAAGAGCCGTTGCATCCGCGAACCGGCAAACCGGCGTCGGTGATTTTTCGCGCGCGAGCGACCGGCTAGCCGGCCGCCGCAAGTTACCGCGTCTCACGCAGATGTCCGCAACGGAGGCATGGCATGCAAGCATTCGTCGATCGTCCAGGCACGCTGTTCGTGGTACTACTGGTCGCTTTCATCGGCGCGATCACGTTCGGCGCATTGGCGCTGCGACGCGTTTTCGCACTGAAGAGCGAGGAGCGCGAAGATTTCACGATCGTGGAGACGTCGACGTTGACGTTGCTCGCGCTGCTGATCGGCTTCAATCTGTCGATGGCGGTCAATCGCTACGACCAGCGCAAGAACCTGGAAGAAAACGAAGCGAACGCGATCGGAACCGAGTACGCCCGGGCCGATGTGGTCGCGCCGCCCATCGGCGCGCAGATGAAGGCTGAATTGACGCATTACGCGCAATTGAGACTCGCGCATTTTCAAACCCGAGATGCGCAGGACATCGCTCGCATCGAGGCAGACACAGCGAAGTCTCAGGCCGTACTTTGGCGCCTCGCGGCGCAGGTCGCGAAGGACCAGCCGACGCCGATCGGCGCGGTCGTGATGACCGGCATGAACGACGTCCTCAATTCGCAGGACTATTCCGAGGCGGCGCTGTTGAACCGGATTCCGCTGGGCGCGTGGACGCTGATGATCCTGATCGGACTATTTGCGTGCGTCGTGCAAGGTTATGGAGCGAGAGGCAGCGTTCGACGAGGCATCCTGATCATCGTGCTGCCCGTCACGGTTGCGCTGTCGCTGACGCTGATCGCGGACATCGACAGTCCGCGAGGCGGGATCATTCATATCGAGCCGCAAAACCTCGCGCGGCTGCTGAGATCGCTGGGGCAATGACGTCGCTCGGGCTTACTCGCTCAATTCGCGATGCAACGCCCGATACTCCTGCGCGAGCTTATGCCCCGGATCGAGATGAATGACGGGCGTCGCCAACTGATGCGACTCGCGGATCTTCACCGACGATGACAAGCGCGACCCCAGCACCGGCAAGCCTTCGCCGATCAGTTCGTCGACGAGCTTCTGCGGCAGGCTCGCGCGGGGCTGGAACTGGTTGATGACGATGCCTTCCACCTGCAGCGCGTCGTTGTGATCCTGCTGGATCTCCTTGACGTTTTCGAGCAGCGTGTAGAGCGCGCGACGCGAGAAGTCGTCGCAGTCGAACGGAATCAGACAACGCTCGACGGCAATCAGCGCCGAGCGCGTGTAGAAGTTCAGCGCGGGCGGCGTGTCGATGTAAATCGCGTCGTACATGTCGAGTTCGTTCAGCGCGTCGCGCAGCTTGTAGATCTTGTAGCGCGATTCGAGCTTGCCGTGCAGCGAGTCGAGGTCGGGATGGGCGGGCATCACGTCCAGATTCTCGAAGCGCGTCGGATGGATGTACGAGGTCGCTTCGACGGGCTTGAAGCTGAAGCCGAGCGCGGTTTCGAAGAAGCCTGCGACAGTGGGGTGGACTTCGCTCGCCTGCGGGCCGAGCAGATACTGGGTCGAATTCGCCTGGGCATCGAGGTCGATCACCAGCGTGCGCAGTCCTTCGCTCGCGCTGATGGCCGCCAGGTTGCAGACGATGGTCGATTTGCCTACGCCACCTTTCTGATTGAATACAACGCGCCGCATGGTCTCCCCTTGAACGGAAGCAGTTACAAAGGGCCCAGCATACCTGAGTCGCGTGACGGCGCTGATTTCGCTGGGTTGTTCGTGACCGTTCGACGCTTTACCGCGCGACCGCATCCACGAGGGCGGCCACACCGCTCACCGGCTTCATCACGTCGTCCGGCAGACCATGACGTTCGCGAAGATAGGCCGTCGAGTTGAACGACAGCCACGCGCGGCCGTCCGCGTCCTCCCAGACGAGCACCTTCAGGGGGAGATCGAGCGCGGCGGTCGGCGCGAGTTGCATCAAAGGTGTGCCGGCTTTGGGATTGCCGAAGATCAGGAGCCGGCTGAACCGCATCGTCAGTCCCGCGCGCGCAGCGTCGCCGCTGAAATCGATGCACGCGAAAACCGTCAGTCCGCGCTCCAGAATCAGGGTTTGCAGACGCTCGGCCGTTGCGCTGCCCGCGTGGGCGCTTGGAACGGTGACGATGCCAGTACTGGCGTTCTCTGCGATCGAAGCGGTAGCCATCTTGCCTCCCGTGCGCCAACGGTGACGCGAACCCATGCAGTGTAGGCGTTCGCCGGCGCGGTGTGGCCGATCGTGCGGAGGCGCCGGGCGGGCAGTTCTACCGAAAGGCGGAGCGTCATCGACGCCCCGCTGCCGGATTACTGGCTCAGATAAACGAACTTGCCATTCTTGATGGTGCCCATCACGCTAGCCCGCTGATCGAGACCGACGTGATCCTTCGGGCTCGTATTGACGACCCCGTTCGGCACCACCAGCTCATGCGCGTGCTCGAGTTCATCGCGCAACGCGACGCGAAACGCCGGCGTGCCCGGCCGCGCGGTCTTCAATGCGCGCGCGACGGCGTCCTGCAGGCGCGGGTACACGCCGGCCGCGTCGCCCGCGAACTGCGTGACGCTGCCGGGACCGTATTTCGCCTCGTACGCGTCGACGAACGCGAGCGCCGCCTTCTTCGACGGATGATCGGCCGGCAGCGTGCGCGCGACGACGACCGGCTGCGTCGGGAACAGCGTGCCTTCCACGTCCTTGCCGCCGAGCTTGATGAACTCCGGCGTCGCGATGCCATGCGTCTGATAGATCGGACCCTTGTAGCCGCGCTCGATCAGCGTGCGCTGCGGCAGCACCGTCGGCGTGCCCGCGCCGGCGATCAGAATCGCGTCGGGCTTCGCGGCCATCAGCTTCAGGATCTGGCCGGTCACGCTCGCGTCGGTGCGGTTGTAGCGCTCGGTCGCGACCAGCTGGATATGACGCAGCGCCGCGAACTTGCTGAATTCGTTGAGCCAGCTTTCGCCGTAGCCGTCCGCGAAACCGATGAAGCCGACCGTTTTCACGTTGTGATTCGACATGTAGCGCGTCATCACGTCGGCCATCGCGCTATCGGTCTGCGCCATTTTGTAGGCCCAGACCTTCTTGCCTTCCTGCGGCTCGACGACGCTCGCCGAGCCGATCAGCGTGATCATCGGCGTCTGGCTGTCGGCGACCGGATCGAGCGCGGCCATTGCGGCCGGCGTGATGTTCGGCCCGACGACCACATCGACGTGGTCCTCGTTGATCAGCTTGCGGATGTTGCGCACCGCGTTGCCGGGGTCGGATGCGTCGTCGAGGAAGATGTAGTCGGCTTTCTGGCCGGCGATCGTCTGCGGCCACATCAGCATTGCGTTCTTGCTGGTGATGCCGATCACGGCGGCCGGCCCCGTGTTCGACAGATCGATGCCGACTTTCAGGTCGGCGTGCGCCGCGCCGGCGACGAGTAGCGCCGCGGCCCCGAGGCCGCGCAGGGTGTTGCGTACTTTATTGTTGTGCAACTTCATCAGAAGTGTCTCCGTAGCGAGAGAGCGGTATGGAAGCGGTATGAAAGCGGTTCAAAGCTCATAGGTCTCGTGTTCGCCCTTCAGCGCCTGCTCGATCAGCTTGCGGTTCAGGCTCGGCGACAGAAGCTCGACGAGCGTGTACACGTAGCTGCGCAGATACGCGCCCTGTTTCAGCGCGACGCGCGTCACGTTGCTGCCGAACAGATGGCCGACCGGCATCGCGCGCAAATGGCGGTCGCGCTCGCCGTTGAACGCGATGTCGGCCATGATGCCGATGCCGAGGCCCAGCTCAACGTAGGTCTTGATCACGTCGGCGTCGATCGCCTCGAGCACGATGTCCGGATGCAGCCCGCGCAGGCGGAACGCCTCGTTGATCTTGGTGCGGCCGGCGAACGCGTTGTCGTACGTAATCAGCGGGTACTGGGTCAGGTCGTCGAGCGACAGCAGCTTGCGGTCGAGCAGCGGATGGTCCGGCTGCATCACGGCGACGTGGTGCCACTGGAAGCAAGGTAGCGACACCAGATCCTTGTAGTTCGAGATCGCCTCGGTCGCGATCGCGAGGTCGGCCTGGTCGTGCAGCACCATTTCGGCGACTTGGGTCGGGCTGCCTTGCAGAATCGAAAGGTGGACCTTCGGGAAGCGCTTCTTGAACACGGCGATCGCCGCCGGCAGCGAGTAGCGCGCCTGCGTGTGGGTCGCGGCGATCGTCAGGTTGCCCTGATCCTGCGCCGCGTAGTCCTTGCCGACCCGCTTCAGGCTTTCGACTTCCTGCAGAATTTTTTCGATCGATTGCAATATGATGCGGCCCGGCTCAGTCAGCGAGCGCACGCGCTTGCCGTGGCGGGTGAAGATTTCGACGCCGAGTTCGTCCTCAAGCTCGATGATCGCCTTCGAGACCCCCGGCTGGCTCGTAAACAGGGCCTTGGCCGCTTCGGTGAGGTTGAAGTTCTGCCGCACAGCCTCGCGGACGAAGCGGAATTGGTGCAGGTTCATATATAACCTCGCCGCATATAAAAAGAATTTTTTAGTCGTTTGAAATATAAGGCCAGTTTATTACGATCTGTCCATCTTTTTCAATATGGATATCTGTATTTGTTATAAGCAAATGAGCGATGGGTCTAAACGCTTGCTTGCGGCAGCTGACAAACACGGATGTTCGAGCCGCAGCAGAACCGGAGCGCCGGCCGCCGGACTGCCGTGTGTCACGCAAGTTTCGAAAAAAATTGGGGTCCCCGAATGTACCAATACGATCAATACGACCAGACCATCGTCGATGAACGGGTCGCGCAGTACGCCGATCAGGTTCGCCGCCGCTTGTCGGGCGAATTGAGCGAAGAGGAGTTCCGTCCGCTGCGTCTGCAGAACGGCCTGTACTACCAGCGCCACGCGTACATGCACCGCATCGCGATTCCGTACGGCAACCTGCGCAGCGACCAGCTGCGCGTGCTCGCCCAGATCGCGCGTGAACACGACCGCGGCTACGGCCATTTCTCGACCCGCTCGAACATCCAGTACAACTGGATCAAGCTCGAAGAAACGCCGGAAATCCTGCGCAAGCTCGCTGCCGTGCAGATGCACGGCATTCAGACCTCGGGCAACTGCATCCGCAACATCACCGCCGATCAATTCGCCGGCGTCGCGCCCGACGAAGTGGTCGATCCACGTCCGTGGGCCGAAATTCTGCGTCAGTGGTCGACGTTCCACCCGGAATTCGCGTGGCTGCCGCGTAAGTTCAAGATTGCCGTGTCCGGTTCGAAGGAAGACCGCGCGGCCGTGCAGATCCACGACATGGGCGTTTATCTGAAGAAGAACGCGCAAGGCGAACTGGTGGTCGACATTCTGGCGGGCGGCGGTTTGGGCCGCACGCCGATCGTCGGCGCGATCATCCGCCGCGATCTGCCGTGGCAGCATCTGCTGACCTACAGCGAAGCCGTGCTGCGTGTGTACAACCGCTACGGCCGCCGCGACAACATGTACAAGGCGCGGATCAAGATCCTGGTGAAGGCGCTGTCGCCGGAGAAGTTCTCCGCGCAGGTCGAGCAAGAGTGGCAGCACCTGAAGGACGGCCCGTCGACGCTGACGCAAGCCGAAGTCGATCGCGTGTCGCAGTACTTTGCGCCACCCGCTTACGACAAGCTGCCGGATACCGATGCGTCGTTCGAAAAGCATCTGCTGGAAAACCGCGCGTTCGCGCGCTGGGTCGAGCGCAACGTGCGTCCGCACAAGGTCGCGGGCTATGCGTCGGTCACGCTGTCGCTGAAGCCGACCACGGTCGCGCCGGGCGACGCGACGGACGCGCAGATGGAAGCGGTCGCCGACTGGGCCGACGAATACTCGTTCGGCCAGATCCGCGTGTCGCACGAACAGAACCTGATCCTCGCCGACGTGAAGAAGCGCGACCTGTTCGCGCTGTGGGAAAAGGCCAAGGCGCAGGGTTTCGCGACGCCGAACATCGGCTTGTTGACCGACATCATCTCGTGCCCGGGCGGTGACTTCTGCTCGCTCGCGAATGCGAAGTCGATCCCGATCGCGCTCGCGATCCAGGAACGCTTCAACGATCTGGACTACGTGTACGACCTCGGCGACGTGTCGCTGAACATCTCGGGCTGCATCAACGCGTGTGGTCACCACCACGTCGGCAACATCGGCATTCTGGGCGTCGACAAGGACGGCTCCGAGTGGTACCAGGTGACGCTCGGCGGCGAGCAGGGTACGGGCGCGACCGGCGCTCACCTTGGCCGCGTGATCGGCCCGTCGTTCTCGGCCGAGGAAATGCCCGACGTGATAACGAAGGTGATCGATACGTTCGTGGACAACCGCCAGGAAGGCGAGCGTTTCATCGATACGTACACCCGCATCGGCATCGCGCCGTTCAAGGAGCGCGTGTACGCCGCGCGTCAACCGGCTCACGCGTAACCGCGCAAAGGATACTGAACAGATGGCTTCTATCATCAAGAACCGCGACATCGTCAACGACGACTGGAGCGTCGTGCGTGCCGCGGAAGACGGCGCTTTGCCGGCGGTGAGCGAACTGCCGGCCGGCAAGGTCATCGTGCCGCTGGTGCTGTGGCAGGCCGAGCGTGAAGCGCTGATCGCCGCGCGCGGCGCCACCGAAATCGGCGTGTGGCTCGCGCCGGATAGCGAACCGGCGGACATCGCCGGCGACTTCGACAAACTCGCGCTGATCGCCGTGGACTTCCCGGTGTTCCGCGACGGCCGCGGCTACAGCATCGGCCGTCTGCTGCGCGAGCGCCATGGCTACAAAGGCGAGCTGCGCGCGATCGGCGACGTGCTGCGCGACCAGGTCAGGCTGATGTTCCGCTGCGGCTTCGACGCGTTCGCGGTGCGCGCGGACAAGGACATCAACGACGCGCTGAAGGCGTTCGACGACTTCACCGTGCAGTACCAGGGCGCCGTCGATGACCCGTCGCCGCTGTTCCGCCGCCGTGCCGCCCAGGCTGGCGCCGACAAGGTGCCGGCATGAACACCGCCCAATCGTTGAGCCCGGAGCTTGCAGCGAAGGTCGAGCGACTCGACGCGCTGCTCGACTCGATCGCCGCGCGCCACGCGAACGTGAAGCTCGCGAGCAGCCTCGCCGCCGAAGACATGCTGCTCACGCACGCAATCCTGTCGCGCGGCGTGAAGATCGGCATCTTCTCGCTGAACACCGGCCGTCTGCATGCGGAAACGCTCGGCATGCTCGATCGCGTGAAAGAGCGCTACGGTTACGACATCGAGCAGTTTCATCCGCAGGCGGCCGCGGTCGAGCAGTACGTGGGCGAACACGGCCTGAACGCGTTTTACGAAAGCGTCGAGCTGCGCAAGCGCTGCTGCGAGATCCGCAAGGTCGAGCCGCTCAATCGCGCGCTCGCCGACGTCAGCGCGTGGGTGACCGGGCAGCGCCGCGAGCAGTCGGTCACGCGTGCTGAACTGCACGAGGAAGAGCACGACGGCGCGCGCAACATCGCCAAGTTCAACCCGCTCGCGGACTGGACCGAAGCCGAAGTCTGGGATTATCTGAAGGCGTTCGATGTGCCGGTCAATCCGCTGCATGCGCGCGGTTATCCGAGCATCGGCTGCGAGCCGTGTACGCGTGCGATCCGCCCCGGCGAAGACAGCCGGGCGGGGCGCTGGTGGTGGGAGTCGCGCGATACGAAGGAATGCGGCTTGCATATCACGGCGATTACCCCGATTGCGGTCGAACGCAACGAAAACGCGCCGGCCTGAGCGCCGCGCACGAGCTTGCGGTCGACCGCCGCCGAAACCGATCTGAATACTTCCGTCCGCACGCATGCGCTTGCCGGGCGAACCAACGAAGGACCCGCTATGAGCACCACGCTCGATTCCGCTCTCAACGCTCCGCTTGCCAACACGGTCAACCGGATGGATCACCTCGATTGGCTCGAAGCCGAGTCGATTCACATCCTGCGCGAACTGGTCGCCGAGTGCAGCAAGCCGGCGCTGCTGTTTTCGGGCGGCAAGGATTCCGTCGTGGTGCTCGCGCTCGCACTGAAGGCGTTCGGCCTCGGCGCGAACCGCAAGACCCAGCTGCCGTTCCCGCTCGTGCATATCGACACCGGTCATAACTATGACGAAGTGATCGACTTCCGCGATCGTCGCGCGCAGGAGATCGGCGCGGAACTGGTGGTCGGCCATGTCGAAGATTCGATCAAGCGCGGCACCGTGCGTCTGCGTCGCGAAACGGATTCGCGCAACGCCGCGCAAGCGGTCACGCTGCTCGAAACCATCGAGCAATACGGCTATACCGCGATGATCGGCGGCGCGCGCCGCGACGAAGAAAAGGCCCGCGCGAAAGAGCGCATCTTCTCGTTCCGCGACGAATTCGGCCAGTGGGACCCGAAAGCGCAGCGCCCGGAACTGTGGAGCCTGTACAACGCGCGTCTGCACAACGGCGAACATATGCGCGTGTTCCCGATTTCGAACTGGACCGAGCTCGACGTGTGGCAGTACATCGCGCGCGAACAGCTCGAACTGCCGTCGATCTACTACGCGCACCAGCGCGAGATCGTGCGCCGCAACGGCCTGCTGGTGCCGGTCACGCCGCTCACGCCGATGCGCGAAGGCGAGGCGAGCGAACAGGCGCTCGTGCGTTTCCGTACGGTCGGCGACATCAGCTGCACGTGCCCGGTCGAAAGCGACGCGGACGACATCGAGAAGATCATCGCCGAGACCGCCGTTACCGAAATCACGGAACGCGGCGCGACGCGGATGGACGATCAGGTCTCTGAAGCGGCGATGGAACAGCGCAAGAAGCAGGGTTATTTCTAAGCACACGACGAGGGTAACGTAACCATGAGCAGTATTCATCAACCAGAAGACCTCGGCGTGCTGCGTTTCATCACCGCGGGCAGCGTCGACGATGGCAAGAGCACGCTGATCGGCCGCCTGCTGTACGACAGCAAGGCCGTATTGAGCGACCAGCTCTCGGCGCTGTCGCGCGCGAAGAACAAGCGCACCGTCGGCGACGAGATCGATCTGTCGCTCCTGACCGACGGCCTCGAAGCCGAGCGCGAGCAGGGCATCACGATCGACGTCGCGTATCGCTACTTCGCGACCGCCAAGCGCAAGTTCATCATCGCCGATACGCCGGGGCACGAGCAGTACACGCGCAACATGGTGACGGGTGCCTCGACCGCGCATGCGGCGATCATCCTCGTCGACGCGACGCGCGTGACGTTCGAGAACGGCGTCGCGCAACTGCTGCCGCAAACCAAGCGTCATAGCGCGATCGTCAAGCTGCTCGGTCTGCAGCACGTGATCGTCGCGATCAACAAGATGGACCTCGTCGACTACAGCGAAGCGCGCTTCAACGAGATCCGCGACGCGTATGTCGAGCTCGCGCGTCACCTCGGGCTCGAGGACGTGCGCTTCGTGCCGGTGTCGGCGCTGAAGGGCGACAACATCGTCACGGCCAGCGAGCGGATGCCGTGGTACGCGGGCCAGCCGCTGCTCGACGTGCTCGAAGCGCTGCCCGTCGAAACCGCGAGCGGCGAGGCGCTGCGCTTTCCGGTGCAGTGGGTCGCGCGCCAGGACGGCAGCCAGGCCGACGATTTCCGCGGCTACATGGGCCGCGTCGAATCGGGTGAAGTGAAGCTCGGCGACACGATCGTCGTGCTGCCGGCCAATCGCGAGGCGACCGTGGCCGAGATCATCGCGCCGGTGGTCGGCGGCACCGCGCAGGTGGACCGCGCGTTCGCCGGTCAGACGGTGACGATCCGCCTCGCGGAAGACGTCGACGTGTCGCGCGGCGACACCTTCGTGCTGCGCGCAGCCGCGCCGGAACCGGCGAAGAAGCTCGAAGCGGACCTGTGCTGGTTCGACGACACGCCGCTGTCGACGCAACGTAAGTATCTGCTGAAGCAGACCACCAACACGGTGTTCGCGAAGATCGGCGCGATCAAGGAAGTGCTCGACGTGCATACGCTGTCGCAGGCGACCGATCGCAAGGAACTGGCGATGAACGACATCGGTCGTGTCGCGCTGACCTTGCAGAAGCCGCTCGTGTGCGACGCATACGACGCGCATCAGGGCACGGGCGCGTTCGTGCTGATCGACGAGGCGACGAACCACACCGTCGCGGCCGGCATGATCCGGGCGTTTTCCGCCTGAGTTCGGGATAGGCCGGTAGGTAACGGAAGGGCCAGGCAGGCGGCGCAACGCGCCGCCTGCGTTCGCTCCAACGAACAGGTTGAGGTCAATGGGTAAGGTTTATCTGATCGGCGCGGGACCCGGTGCCGCGGACCTGATTACGGTACGCGGCGCGCGGCTGCTCGGCGCCGCCGATGTGGTGCTGCACGACGCGCTGGTCGAGCCGGCGATGCTCGACTACGCGCCCGCGCACGCAAAGCGCATCGCGGTCGGCAAGCGCTGCGGCCAGCTATCGACGGCCCAGCAGTTCATCAACAAGCAGATCGTCGATGCGGCATTGGAGCACGGCGTGGTCGTGCGTCTGAAGGGCGGCGATCCGATGCTGTTCGGCCGCGCCGACGAAGAGATGCGCGCGCTGGAAGCCGCGGGCATCGAGTATGAAGTGGTGCCGGGCATTACCGCCGCACTGGCGAGCGCGGCCACGCTGAAGCGTTCGCTGACGTTGCGCGGCGTGTCGCGCAGCGTCGCGCTCGCGACGTTCAGCCGCGCACCCGGTTCTGACGAGATTCGCGAGCAGGTCAACGCCGATTCACTGGTGTTCTACATGGGCCGCGACAGCGGTGTTGAGATCGCGCAGCAACTGATCGACGCCGGCAAGCCCGCGGCTACGCCCGTGGCGATCGTCGAGGCGTGCAGCACGCCGCGCGAACGCATGCTGACGCTGACACTGGAAGATCTGGCTGCGGGAGAAGCGCAGCGCTGGGTCGATGCGTCGCAGCCGAGTCTGTTGATGATCGGCGAGGCATTCGCGGCGCGGCAGACCGAGGCAAAGCGCTCGTCGAACGGGATGCTGGTCGCGGCCTGAAGGTCCCCGGCAGGGCCGGCCCGACAGCGGCGAATCTGAGCAAGCAGAACGAAAAAATCAGAGTTGCCGCAAGCAATACTGCGCGAGCGCATCCAGCACCGAATCATCCTCACCGGCCGCCACCGCGCAGCGAATCTCGACACCGGGATGCGCGGCGCGGCATTGCTCGACGAGCGCGGGCAAATCCTGGCGCACATGTCCGCCTTGCCCGAAGAATACCGGCACCACGGTGATCGCGGCGCAGCCTTGCGCAACCAGTTGCGTGACGGCCGTCGGCAGGCTGGGTTCCATCAGTTCCAGAAAGGCAAGCGTAACCGCCTGCGCTTCGCCCGTCGCCGCGCGCGCGGTGCGCAGCTTGTCGGCGAGCCGCTCGAACGGCTCGCGCCAGCGCGCATCGCGTGCGCCGTGGCCAAACAGAATCAGTCCGTGCGTAGCCATCGCGTCAACTCCTGACGATGCCCTTCAACGCCCTCTGGCGTTGCGAGTTAGTGCCGGTCGACCCACTTCAAGCCGACGAGCCCGAGCACCAGGTAAATGAGCCCCGGCGTCGCCGCAGTCAATGGCGCAGGCCACGTATTGAGCGTGCCGATGTGCGAGAACAGCGTGTTGAACAGCTGGAAGCTCATGCCGAGCATGATGCCGCCGAACACCTTCATCCCGACCACTCCCGCGCGCGTATGCAGATACGCGAACGGCAGCGACAGCACCAGCATCACGAACACCGCGAACGGATACAGTACCTTTTTCCACAGCGCGATTTCATAGCGCTGCGTGTCCTGATGGTTTTCGGTCAGATGCTGGATATAGCGGAACAGATTGAACATCGACATGCGGTCCGGCGACACCAGCAGCACCGACAGAATCTGCGGCGTCAGCTCAGAGCGCAGCGAATACTCGGGCAGCGTGACCTGGTTGGCGCGATACACCGGATTGAGCGCATCGGCCGGCGTGCCGGGAACTCGGGCCACGTCCAGCAGTTGCGTGTCGGTCACGCCGGTCAGCAGCCAGTGACCCGGCGGTTGATACCGGCCGCTCTGCGCGATGCGGATGTTCGACAGACGGAACTTCGAATCGAACTCGTAGATGCGCACGTTGCTGATCGTCGCGTCGGGTCTCAGCTCGCCGACATTGACGAAGCGCGTGACCTGCTCGCCGTCGGCGCGCTCGGTCAGCGTGTCCTTGACCCACACGCCCGACTGGAAGTTGCTCGACACCGACGAGCCGAGCGCCTCGAGCCGCACGCGCTCGGACAGCTGGTCCGTGTACGGCCCGACCACTTCGCCGATCAGATAGGTGACGATCACGAGCGGAATGCCGATTTTCAGCAGCGAGCGCAGCGCCCGGTTGGTGGCGAGACCGGACACGCGGAAGATCGTGTACTCGGAGTTGGCCGCCATCTGCGCGAACACGTAGATCGCGCTGATCAGCGCCGCGACCGGAATGATTTCATAGAAACGCGACGGCGTTTGCAGCGCGACGCGCAGCACCGCGTACTGAAACTTGTAGTTGCCGTGGCCGACCGAGTTCAGTTCGTTGATCAGATCGAAAAAGAAGAACAGACCTGAAAATGCAAACAGGATGAAGACGAACGTGAGATAGATCTGACGCGCGAAATACCTTTCATAAATGCGCATCGGTCAGGCTCCCTGCGAACGGCTGAACATGGCGCGCGTGAACAGCGGCCGGTTGCGCACTCGCATCCAGAAGATGAACGCGACGATGCCGAGCACGATCACGTGCAGGATCACGAGCCCGATGCCGAACGACATCTTGCCCTGCTCGATCCAGGCCTGCACGACGTTCAGCAGATTCGAATAGGTCAGGTAGATCAACACGGCCATCACGAGGTTGATCGTGCGGCTGCGCCGCGGGTTCTGGTGCGCGAGCGGAATCGCGAGCAGCATCAGGTTGATCGCGATCAACGGCAGACCCGCGCGCCACGCGAATTCGGCGAGGTTCTCGTTGGTCGGATTGCGCAGCAGCGTCATTGTCGGCAAGCCCGTGGTGGTCGGTGTATTGACGACCGGCTGGCTCTGGATCTTCACGCCGTAGCGCTCGAACTCCATGATGCGGAAATCGGGGTGGCCCGGCTCGCCGTCGTAGCGGCGGCCGTTTTCCAGCACGACGAAGCGGTCGCCGTTCTTGTGCGTCTCGATGTGGCCGTTCTTCGACACCACGACGTTGACCTTGCCGCCCTCGGTGCTCGTCACGAACACGTTTTCCACGTGCCCCTGGTCGGGCGACATCTTCTCGATGAAGAACACGCGGTGTGTGGTCGGGGATTCGCGGAACTGCCCGGGAGCCAGCAGCGAGACCTCGTCGCGCTGCTGGAAGCGCGCGCGGATCAGCTTGCTCTGCTGGTTCGACCACGGCCAGCCGACGAACACGAAGAACATGATCAGGATGATGATCGGCGTGGCGAAGATGCCGATCGGCTTGATGAATTGCGTGAGACTGACGCCCGAAGATAGCCACACGACCATCTCGGAGTCCTTGTACCAGCGTGTGAGCACGAACAGGATCGACACGAACAGCGTCGCGACGAGCATGATGGCCAGATAGCCGATCACGGTGAGGCCGATCAGGACCAGCACGTCGCGCGGATCGATCTCACCCGAGGCCGCGAAGCCGACGATGCGGATCATCATCGTCGTCAGCACGAGCGTGAGGAGAACCATGAACACGGCGCCAGCCGTGTACGCGAGCTCGCGCTGGAGGGAGCGTTCAAAGATCATTATTGATGACGAGAGGGGGCGCTCACGGCGACGCGGGGGTTCGTTCCCGTCACGCCTCCGGTGCAGCCGCCGCGGGAAAAATAGCGGATAATTGCGGCTTTCATCCTAAGCCCAGATTTTATCCGAGGACAAGCGCGATGGACTTTAGCATAAAAGCCTGTGATTGGACCAAAGGCTCGACGAACGGTTTCCTCACCGGGAAATCCGATTGCATCGTGATCGGTGTGTTCGAGTCGCAAACGCTGTCGGGCGCCGCGCTGGAGATCGACGCGGCCACCAAGGGCCTGCTCACGCGCATCATCAAGGCGGGCGACATGGACGGCAAGGCGGGTACCACGCTGTTCCTGCACGAAGTGTCGGGCATCGGCGCGTCGCGCGTGCTGCTCGTCGGCCTCGGTAAACAGGATGCTTTCAGTCAGAAAGCCTACGGCGAGGCGGTCCGCGCTGCCTGGCGCGCGCTGCTCGGCACGAAGATCGTGCAGGTCACTTTCACGCTGGCGCAACTGCCGGTGCTCGAACGCACGGCCGACTGGTGCGTGCGCGCCGCGATCCTCGCGCTGCGCGAGCTGACCTACCGCTTCACGCAGATGAAGAGCAAGGCGGAGAACACGCCGCGCGCGTTGAAGCGCGTCGTGATCAGCGTCAACACCGGCGACGAGAAGGCCGCCAAGCTGGCCGCCAAGCAGGGCGCCGCGCTTGCGAACGGCATGGACCTGACGCGCGACCTCGGCAATCTGCCGAGCAACGTCTGCACGCCAACCTACATTGCTAACACCGCGAAGAAGCTCGCGAAAGACTGGAAGCTGAAGGTCGAGGTGCTCGGCGAGAAGCAGTGCGAAGCGCTGAAGATGGGCTCGTTCCTGTCGGTTACCGCGGGCGCGGTCGAACCGGCGCAGTTCATCGTGCTGCAGTACCAGGGCGGCGCCGCGAAGGCCGCGCCGGTCGTGCTGGTCGGCAAGGGCGTCACGTTCGACACGGGCGGCATCTCGCTGAAGCCGGGCGAGGGCATGGACGAGATGAAGTACGACATGTGCGGCGCGGGCTCGGTGCTCGGCACGCTGCGCGCGGTCGCCGAAATGGGGCTGAAGATCAACGTGGTCGGCATCATCCCGGCCGTCGAGAACATGCCGTCGGGCACGGCCACCAAGCCGGGCGACATCGTCACCAGCATGAAGGGCATCACGATCGAAGTGCTGAACACCGACGCCGAGGGCCGCCTGATTCTGTGTGACGCGCTCACCTACGCGGAGCGCTTCAAGCCGGCCGCGGTGATCGACATCGCGACGCTGACGGGTGCCTGCATCATCGCGCTCGGCCATCATAACAGCGGCCTGTTCTCGAAGGACGACGCGCTCGCGGGCGAACTGCTCGACGCGTCGCGCGAAGCGGCCGACCCGGCCTGGCGCCTGCCGCTCGACGACGAGTACCAGGATCAGCTGAAGTCGAATTTCGCCGACGTCGCGAACATCGGCGGGCGTCCGGCGGGCAGCGTGACGGCTGCGTGCTTCCTGTCGCGCTTCACCGATTCGTACCCGTGGGCGCATCTCGACATCGCCGGCACCGCGTGGAAGAGCGGCGCGGCGAAGGGTGCGACGGGTCGTCCGGTGCCGCTGCTCGCGCAGTTCCTGATCGACCGCGCCGGCCAATGACGCAGTGCGGTAAGCGCGTACACGGCGCGCGGCAAGCGGGGCGGAGCGGCCGATGACGAGAATCGACTTTCACTCGAACGTCGGCGATTCGCTGCTGTACGCGTGCCGCCTCGCGCGCAAGGCATATCTGGCGGGCCAGCCGCTCGTCGTGCTGGCCGAGCCTGCGCGCCTGCGCGCGTTCGACGAAATGCTGTGGACCTTCTCGCCGCTCGACTTCGTGCCGCACTGCATGGCGGGCACGCCGCTTGCCGCCGATACACCCGTCGTGCTGGCCACGAATCTCGACGACGTGCCGCATCATCAGGTGCTGCTCAATCTGGGCGCAACGGTGCCGGCGCAGTTCGCGCGCTTCGAAAGATTGCTCGAAGTGGTCGGTAACGCACACGAGGAACTCGCTGCGGGCCGCGAGCGCTATCGCTTCTATCGCGATCGCGGCTATGCTTTGAACAACTACAAGCAGGGCGGCTAATTCGTTCCGCTCTCACGTCATGGCCGCGAGGAGCGCGGCATGCGGACCGCCAGCCCTGGCTTCGACTCAAACACGGAGAGCGCACGTGTCCGATCCCAACGACAATTCGATCCCGATCCTGAACGAGGTCATCGTGCCGGGCCGCGCGCGCGAAACGCGCGACGCGTCGGCCGATGCGGCCGCACCCGCGCCCCAGGGCACCAAGCCCGCAGCCCCAGCCGCCGCGCAGCCGGCGGCGCGCGAGCCGGGATTGCGCACCGAGCCCGCGTTCGCGCCGCCGGCCGCGCCGCCGGCCGCACATCCGGCCGAACCGACGCTGGCGCCCGAGCCCGTGCTCGCGCCGCAGCCCGTGCCCACACCCGAGCAACTGAGTTCGCCGGAGCCGGTTCTCGCGCCGCAGCCGGCGCAGACGGAACTTCATCAGCCGCACGTGGCCGATCACACGCACGCGAGAAAGCAGGCCCGGCCGCATCACGGCATTCATGCGCGACATGGGCATGAGGAGTTGCATGAAGGCCTGCATGAGGACGTGGCCGAGGTGTCGGCCGGCGTGTTCGATCGCACCGAGCCCTTCATACCGCTCGAAGCCGGCGCGACCGTGCCGCCGGATTTCGATCATGAGGGCGCGCATGAAGCCGCCCCCGCTCAGCCACCACTCGACGCCGACGCGCTCGCCGAACGTTTGCATGGACGCTTCCAGCGTTTTCTGACGGGCGAGGGGCGCGGCATCATCGAGGCGCGCTGCCGCGACGCAGTGCAGCAGCACACGAGCCTGCTCGTGAGTCAGATCACACGCGAGGTCGCGCAGACGCTCGAAGCCGAGATGACCGATTGGGTACGTGAAGCGGTGGAAGAAGAAATCGCGCGGCGCTCGCGTTGAGGCCGCGGCGACACGAGAGGTCCGTTATTTGAGCGTCAGCACCCAGGCCGCCAGCGCGGCCGCCTGATCGGGCGTCAGTTGCGTGTTCGCGGGCATCGGCACGGTTCCCCATGCACCGGTGCTGCCATCGAGGATCTTGTGCTTCAGATAGGTCGCGGCGTCGTCGCGCCCCGCATACCGGATAGCGACGTCGTGCAGCGCCGGCCCCATGAACGGGCGGTTGACCGAGTGGCAGCTCATGCAGTTCTTCTGCTGGGCGAGCGCGAGGCCGGCTGCTTCGGCGTTGGCTGCGGGACTGGCGGCGCTCAATGCGGCGGCGAGCGCAACAGAAGCTGCTACGGCTGCGTACGACATCGATTTCATTATGGTCTCCGCCAGTGCAGATGCCCGGCTCGTGGTGCACGCATTATAAGAGCAAAGGGGCGCACGGATTTTCGTGCGCCCCTTGCGTTTTTGCGTGGCGTGGCGGCGGGTTCGTCCAGCGAAGCGGGCGCGCCGGCCCGTAGTATTAACCCGTCACCGCCCCCCGATTCGCCGGCAGCGCGAGCGCGAAATACTTCGCCAACACGCCGCGGGTGTAGCGCGGCTTCGGCGCCTGCCATGCGGCGCGGCGGCGCTGCAACTCGGCGTCGTCGATGTTCAATTGCAGCAGCAGCCGGTGTGCGTCGATCGTGATCGAATCGCCTTCCTGCACGAGCGCGATCGTGCCGCCGACGAACGCCTCCGGCGCGACGTGCCCGACCACCATGCCCCACGTGCCGCCCGAGAAGCGGCCGTCGGTAATCAGTCCGACCGACTCGCCGAGCCCCTTGCCGATGATCGCCGAGGTCGGCGCGAGCATTTCCGGCATACCGGGGCCGCCCTTCGGGCCCAGATAGCGCAGCACCACGACATCGCCGGCGACGATCCTGTCGGCGAGGATCGCTTCGAGCGCGCTCTGCTCGTCGTCGAATACGCGCGCCGGACCTGTGATGACCGGGTTCTTCAGCCCGGTGATCTTGGCGACCGCGCCGTCTTCGGCGAGATTGCCCTTCAGGATCGCTAGGTGGCCTTCCGCGTACAGCGCCTGGTCGACGGGCAAGATCACCTGCTGATCGCTGCGCGGTTTGCCGGGTACGTCCTTCAGTTCCTCGGCGAGCGTTTTGCCGGTGATCGTCATGCAATCGCCATGCAGAAGCCCGGCATCGAGCAGAATCTTCAGCACCTGCGGAATGCCGCCCGCCTTGTGCAGATCGGTGGCGACATACTGGCCCGACGGTTTCAGGTTGCAGATCACCGGCACTTTCTTGCGCATGCGCTCGAAGTCCTCGATCGTCCATTCGACCTCGGCCGCGTGTGCGATCGCCAGATAGTGCAGCACCGCGTTGGTCGAGCCGCCGGTCGCCATGATCAGCGCGACCGCGTTCTCGATCGATTTCTTCGTGATGATGTCGCGCGGCTTCAGATCCTTTTTCACCGCCTCGACGAGTACGCGCGCCGATTCGGCGGCCGAATCGACCTTCTCCTGATCCGGGTTCGCCATCGTCGACGAATACAGTAGCGACATGCCGAGCGCCTCGAACGACGAGCTCATCGTATTGGCCGTGTACATGCCGCCGCACGAACCGGTCGACGGACACGCGTTCTTCTCGATGCCCTCGAAGTCCTCCTGCGACATGCGGCCCGCCGTGAATTCGCCGACCGCCTCGAACGACGACACGATCGTCAGATCGGTGCCTTTCCAGTTGCCCGGCCGGATCGTGCCGCCATACACGTAGATGCCCGGCACGTTCATGCGCGCGAGGCCGATCATGCCGCCCGGCATGTTCTTGTCGCAGCCGCCGATCACGACCACGCCGTCCATCCATTGCCCCTGCACGCAAGTCTCGATGCAGTCGGCAATCACCTCGCGCGACACCAGCGAGTACTTCATGCCTTCGGTGCCCATCGACATGCCGTCGGAGATCGTCGGCGTGCCGAAAGTCTGCGGATTCGCGTCGGCGCGCTTGATCGCGGTGACGGCCGCGTCGGCGAGGCGCTGCAGGCCGGCGTTGCATGGCGTGATCGTCGAGTGACCGTTGGCGACGCCGATCATCGGTTTGTCGAAATCCTCCTTCTGGTAGCCAAGCGCGTAGTACATCGAGCGATTCGGGGAACGCGCGATGCCTTGCGTGATGTTCTTTGAACGACGGTTGTAGGCCATGGGGAGCTCCAAGTCTGGCTGTTCTGATGAATGCGCGCGACGGCGTCCGCGCGCGCATCCGTTCAGTGTAGTTCCGCCAGACCGTGCGAACAGGCGGTTTTGCGTGACCGGCGTCGCGTGTATTATTCGCGGCTGTTTAGGTCGTAAAATATATTAATCATGCTGCCGACGATTCCCGATCTGCGCCAGTTGCGCTATTTCGTCACCGTCGCCGAGGAAAAGCACTTCGGGCGAGCGGCCGCGCGTCTGTCGATGACGCAGCCGCCGCTGTCGCAGGCGATCCGCGCGCTGGAGGAGACGCTCGGCGTTGAGCTGTTCGCGCGCACCAAGCGTTCGGTCGAGCTGACCGCGGTCGGCGCCGATCTGCTGCCCGAGGTGCAGCGGCTGCTCGCGGCCGCGGAAGGGTTGAGGCCGCTCGCGCAGAGCCTCGCGCGCGGCGAGGCGGGCGTGCTGTCGCTCGCATTCGTGTCGACCGCGGATTACGGCCTGCTGCCTCTGCTGTTGCGCGATTTCGGCGCGCGGCATCCGCGCGTGCGGCTCGAGTTGACCGAGGCGACCAGCGACGTGCAGGTGGACGAACTGGTAGCCGGGCGTATCGACGCGGGTCTGGTGATCGCGCCGCTGCCGTCGCGGCATGCGGCGCAGCTGTCGTGGCTGCCAATCGCGCGCGAGCCGCTGGTGATCGCGATGTCGACGGAGATGGCGCAACGCTTGCAAGGCAGCGTGAACAAAAACGGCAAGGGCAAGCCAAAAGAAGACCCCGCCGCCGAATGGCTCGACACGCCCGTCAGCCTGCGCGATCTCGGCGACGCGCCGCTCGTGATCTTCCCAAGACGTCTCGCGCCAGGCTTTTATGACATCATTATGGATTGCTACGGCGTCGCGGGCCTCGCGCCGCGGATCGGCCAGGAGGCGATCCAGATGCAGACCATCGTGAGTCTCGTGTCGGCCGGCATGGGCGTCGCACTGGTGCCGCAATCGTTGCGTAACCTGCGGCGCACGGGCGTCGTCTACCGGCCGTTGTCCGAGTCGGTGCCCGCGATCGAAACGGGACTCGTCTGGCGCACCGACGAGGTCAGCCCGGTGCTGGCGGGCTTCATCGAGATCGTGCGCGCCCATGCGGCGAGCGTGGCGTCGCGTGTCTAGATCCCGCTTCTGGTCCCTGTAAAACTGCTTTCGAACCTGAACTGCCCATAACTACACGATGCTCATTCACCCGAATTTCGACCCTGTCGCCATCCATCTGGGGCCGCTCGCCGTGCGCTGGTATGGCTTGATGTACCTCGTCGCGTTCGTCGCGGCGATCGTGGTCGCCCGGCTGCGGCTGCGGCTGCCGTACGTCGCCGCGCAAGGCTGGACCGCGAAGGACATCGACGACATGCTGTTCTTCGGCGTGTTGGGCACGATCCTCGGCGGCCGGCTCGGCTATGTGCTGTTCTACAAGGCGAGCTTCTATTTCGCGCATCCGCTCGACATCTTCAAGGTGTGGGAAGGCGGCATGTCGTTTCACGGCGGCTTTCTCGGCGTCACCATCGCGATGATGCTGTTCGCGTATCAGCGCAAGCGCTCGTGGTTGCAGGTCACCGATTTCGTCGCGCCGATGGTGCCCACGGGCCTCGCGGCGGGACGCCTCGGCAACTTCATCAACGGCGAGCTGTGGGGCCGCGTGACCGATCCGGCCGCGCCGTGGGCGATGCTGTTCCCGGGCGCCGCGCCCGACGACGCCAGCTGGCTCGCCGCGCATCCGCAACTGGCCGCGCAATGGCATCTGAACGAAGTGTTTGCGCAATATCACATGCTGCCGCGGCATCCGTCGGAGCTGTACGAGATCGCGCTCGAAGGCGTGGCGCTGTTTTTCGTGTTGATCTTTTTCTCGCGCAAGCCCAAGCCGCTCGGCGCGATTTCCGCGATGTTCCTGATCGGCTATGGCCTCGCGCGCTTCACGGCCGAATTCGCGCGCGAGCCGGACGATTTCCTCGGCCTGCTCGCAATGGGTCTGTCAATGGGTCAATGGCTGTCGCTGCCGATGATCCTCGCGGGCATCGGCCTGATGGTGTGGGCGTATCGCCGGGGACGCCGCGAGCCGGCGCAGGCGGTTGGCGCGAACTGAGCTGCGCCCGGCTAGCGTAGCGAACGCTGCATGAAAAAACGCCACGGCATCGATGGATGCCGTGGCGTTTCTCTTTGGGGCGCTGACTGAGGCGCTGAAGTTCGCGCGTGCGCGTCACTTCATCTGCACCGACCCCGACACGTTGACCGTCACCGTCGACGTACCGCCTTCGAGCGGCATCGGCGCGCTCTTCGCGTCGGCGCCCATCGCGCGTGCGCTCATCATCATCATCGGACGCGGCATCGCGCCGCTGTGATTCACGTTGACCTCGCGGATCGAATAGCCGCTAAAGCCGAACGCCTGCGAGGACGCCGCGGCCTGCTCGCGAAACGATTTGATCGCCTCGCCGCTGAGCCGCTGTTCGGCCGCGCGTTGCGCTTCCGGCGACAGCGAGAAACGCACGTTGCCCACCTGCATGATCGATGCCATCTGTCCGGCGAGCTTCGAGGCCGCGGCGAAGTCGCGCGATTCGAGCACGACTTCCGTGCGGCCGCGCCACGCCGAGATACGTCCGTCACGGTCCGTCGACGGGAAGATCGAGAACGCACCCGAGCGCGCGGTCACGCCGGCGACGCCGCGCGCCTTCTGCAATGCGGCGTCGGCGCGCTGGTTCAGCGTCGACGTCAACGCGGACGGCTCGCTCGCTTCCTGCTCGTAAAACAGCGTGATTTCGACTTCGTCCTGCGGGACTTCCGCGCTCGCCTGCGCATTCAGCGACAGCACGCCCGAAGGCTGCGGCATCATGGTCTGCGCGCGAGCGGGCGCAGGGTTCAGCGCGAGCGCCACAGGCGCGCCAAAGGCGAGCGCGAGTGCGAGGGCCCGTGCGGTTTTTGTCGTCATGGCTGGAATCCTTGTTTGAACAGGTTGTGCACGTTCGACGCGTGCGCCGAGTGATGACGCGATGGCGGCGCGCGGTTTGACGGAAGCGCTGGCGAATGGATCGGGGTGCCGTCGAACGGTTGATTCGAGCTCGCGCTTTCGTCGACCGATTAGGCGCGTTTTATTGACGCTTGGTTCCCCAATTAGTGTTTCGCCGCCGCATCGGGAATGATGGCCTGGACGCGATCACGACACGTGCCGCGTCGCGCATTTGCCCTTAAACCAGCTGTTTAGTGATGAAGCGCCATTCGGCGTCGGTCACCGGTGTGATCGACAGACGGTTGCCTTTGGCGAGCACGCGCATGTCCTGCAATTCGGCATGTTCGCGCAGCGCGGCCAGCGGAATCAGCGGGATTTTCTTCTTGAACACGACGTCGACGAGCATCCAGCGCGGCGTTTCCGGCGACGATTTCGCGTCGTAGTACGGACTCTTTTTATCGAACTGCGTCGGATCCGGATACGCGGTCGACGAGACTTCCGCGATGCCCGCGATGCCGGGCTCCGGACAGCTCGAATGGTAGAAGAGCACGCCATCGCCGACCTGCATCACGTCGCGCATGAAGTTGCGCGCCTGATAGTTGCGCACGCCGGTCCACGGCAAGGTGCGATGCGGTGCGTTGGCGAGGTCGTCGATGCTTGCTTCGTCCGGTTCGGACTTCATCAGCCAGTAGCGCATGAATCGGCGTGAGCGTGTGAGATTGAACGAGGCGCCAACAACAGGCGCGTGCGGAAAAGCCCCTGAAACAGGCACTCAAACGAAAAAACGACGACCAAAGAAAAACGGCATCGAACCGAAGTCCGATGCCGTTCCAGATAAGGTCCCCGCCTTAGCCGCTAGGCCGGCATCCTGAACCGAGGGTTCAGAATTGGTCGCAGTTAGCAACACTTCGGGTACATCAGACAGAGTGACGCGCACACCCGTGCTACAAATTTCCGCAACCGTGCACATGGCATTGGTTCAAGGAATATATGACCTTGGCGAACCAGGCAGGGAAGCTAAACAGATGAAGCTACAACACAAACCGTTGAACAAGTGACCGGTTCGAAACCGGCCTGCTATTGAGTCAACTACTGCTTACTGCATGCTGTACTGCTCAATCACAGTACCTAGTTGTTCGTTCATTTGCTGCATTGTACGCCGGATTTCTTCAGCAGGAAATGCTTCTCCGTGTCGCACGCTGCTTTGCAGCTTAAGCAGTTCCGATGCCAGCGACAGCGCCGCCATCACCGCGATGCGATCGGTGCCGCGCACATTGCTGGCGCTGCGAATTTTCTTCATCTCGGCGTCGACGCGCGCGACCGCCTCGAGCAGCGCGCCTTCCGTTTCAGGCGAACAGGCGAGACGGTAGGGTACTTCGAGAATCGATACTTCGATCTGCTTGGTGGTCATGCGCTTTCTCCGTGTCGGCTCACGTCGCCTGCCGCTTCCTCGTGTTCGGGCTCGGCGGACTCGAGCAGATCGAGCTGGTTATCCGGTTCGCTGCTCGCGCGTGCGCGCGGCAATTTTTCGAGAATCGCATTCAGGCGCACCTGAGCGTCGTCGATCTTGGCGGACAGCGCGTCGCGTTCAGCTTGCAGTGCGTCGCGCTCGGCACGCAATTGCGCGAGTTCTGCGTGCGTGGCTTGTACTTCCGCACGCGTTTGCGCGAGCTGCTCTTCGAGCGCGATCCGCGCTTCATTGTGGCGCTGGCTGATCGCAATCAGCTTGCCGATGTTCTGGGAGAGTGATTCGAGTTCGGTGAGCATGTGCTGCGTCCTCTAAAGACATCGCATTTTAGCGCGGAATATTACAGGTTCCGACAATTGTCTCGTTTCGAGACGTAACAGCATCGCTTCGTGCAGGTTCGTTGCGAGTCGTGTCGTCGACCATAAGATAAAAGACCGGCAATCCATCGGACAATAACCTGCATTCGACAGAACGGATTGCGCTCCGGTTGGCGTTTCTTGACGCCCCGCGAAGCCGCTCCTACACTTCCCGCACTCTGGTGCCCGCGCGCGCTTTTCGGCGCGCGCAGTTAAACGGGAAGCAGGGCGCGCGCGGTGCCAAACCGGATGCGCGAACCTGCGCTGCCCCCGCAACGGTAAACGACCGCATGTGATGTGCTCATGCAGGTCGGTCCTGGTCGCAAGGTTGGAAGTTCAATCTGCGAGTGTGCCACTGCGCGTCACGCGTGGGAAGGCGGGATCGATGTGTCGTAGCCCGGATACCGGCCAGAAAAGAGGGACGTCCCCCGCGAAAACGTTAAACAAGGGGGCGCCTCGTGACGCGTCGGCCCGCGGGGAAGCAGGCCGCGCACGCTATCCACAGGAATGTCATCCCATGTTGTCCCCCATCGCCCGCGCGACGCTGCTCGCGTTCGCGAGCATGCCGCTCGTCGTGCATGCGCAAAGCGCCGAGCCTGTGTCTTCATCGTCCACTGCGGATGCAAGCACCGCGAACGCCGCAAACGTTGCCGATTCGTCATATCCCGCTTCCGCCGATGCGTCGGGCAACGTGCTGTCGCCGATCGTCGTGACCGCGCAGCGCGGCGCGCAAGCGTTGCGCGATGCGATCCCGCAGACCACGCAGTTCGATCAGCAGGACATCGCCGACACGACCGCGACCGATCTGCCCGGCTTGCTGCGACTCGCGCCCGGCGCGCAAATCTCGCGCACGGGTGGCCCCGGTTCGACCACGAGCCTCTTTCTGCGCGGCGCGTCGTCGACACAATCGCTGCTGCTGATCGACGGCGTGCGCGTCGATTCTGTGAGTCTCGGCTCCGCTCAGCTCGCACAGATCCCGCTCGACCAGGTCGATCACGTCGAAGTCGTGAACGGCAACGTGTCGGCGTTGTACGGTTCGGGCGCGATCGGCGGTGTCGTGCAGGTGTTCACGAAAGACGGCGGCGATCATCCGCCGCGCTTCAATTTTTCTGTCGGCTACGGCAGCTATCACACGCAGACGCAAACGGCCGGCGTGAACGGCGCGCTCGATCAGGACGGCCGCACGACCTTCAACATTTCGCTCGCGCGCACGAAGGGCGACGGCTTTTCGTCGCTCAATCCGCTCGAGGCGCCAGCCGCAAATCCGAACGCGAACGGCAATCTGAACGAGAGCATCAGCGCGTCGCTGCGCCACAAGTTCAACGACAAGTGGGACGCGGGCGTCAGCTACTTCCAGTCGAACAACAACAACAGCTACGACAATGCGTACGGCGTGCCGACCGATCTGAACAACCTCTATAGCAAGGTTCGCCAGGCGTCCGTGTTCGCGAACGGCAAGCTGACCGACTGGTGGACCACCCACTTCACGCTCGCCGAGGGCGACGACCGCAGCGTCTCGAACACCAATGGCATCTACGACGACCGCTTCGATACCGACAATCGCCAGTACACGTGGCAGAACGATTTCGCGCTCGCCGCGAACCAGAAGCTGCAGCTCGGCTACGAGCATCTCGAACAGACTCTCGACTCCGACACGTTCGCCGCGCCCGACCGTCACGTCGATTCGGTCTTCGCCGGCTACAGCGCGCGCTTCGGCCGCAACCAGATTCAGGCCAACGTACGCCGCGATCAGTACTCCGATTTCGGCGGAGCGAACAGTTACTATCTCGGCTACGGTTTCGACATCACGTCGCACTGGAAGGTAACCGCAAGCTATTCGGATGCGTTCCGCGCGCCGAGCTTCGACGATCTGTACTATCCGATCAGCGGCAACCCGTCGATCCAGCCCGAGCGCAGTCACTCGGTCGAAGCCGGTTTGCAGTACGCGACCGATGCGCTCGGCGTGATGCGTCTGAACGCATTCCAGACGCGCTATACGAATCTGATCAACTACGTACAGACGATCCCCGGCATTTATCTCGCGGAGAACGTCGGCCATGCGAAGGTGCAGGGACTCGAAGGATCGTGGAGCGGTCATGTCGGCAAGACCGACGTACGAGCGACGTTGACGCTGCAGAACCCGGTCGATCTCGACAGCGGTACCGACCTCGTGCGGCGCGCGCGACGCTTTGGGTCGTTCGCGGTGAATCGCAGCATCGGTGGATGGCGGGTCGGCGGCGAGTGGATCGTCAGTGGTCCGCGTCCAGACAGCACCGGCAACCTCGGCGGTTATGGCATCGTGAATCTATCGGCGCGCTACAACATCACGAAGGCGTGGTACGTCAGCGCGCAAATCGACAATCTGTTCAACAAGGACTATGAAACGGCCTACTCGTATAACTCGCCGCGACGCGGTGCGTATGTCACGCTCGGCTGGCAGCAGCAGTGACGCGCGCGCCGGGCTGCCCGCATGCGTGAGCGCACGCGGATGAGTCGCGCGTCCGGTTCGCTGTCCGCCGCGATGGCAACGCCACGCCCGATGAATGCGAAACGCGCGGCCGCGATCTGGCTCGGACTCGCGCTCGCCGCCGTCGCGCTGCTCGGCGCGTCGCTCGTGCTCGGCAGCGTGCCGCTCGCGCCGTCGCGCGTGCTTGCGGCGCTCGTGCCAACGCACACGTTCGGCGCCACGGGCAGCGACGATCTCACCGGCGAAATCGTGCGCACGTTGCGATTGCCGCGCGCGCTCGCGGGCTTCGCGTGCGGCGCGTTGCTGGCGCTCGCCGGCGCGCTGCTGCAGGTGCTGCTGCGCAATCCGCTGGCCGAGCCGTACGTGCTCGGCGTGTCGGGCGGCGCTGCCAGCTTCGCGCTGGTCGCGATGATCGCGGGCGGCGCCTGGTGGATCGTCGATGCGAGCGCGTTCGCCGGTGCGTTCGTGTCGATCCTGCTGGTGCTCGGACTCGCGCGTCGCGAACTGTGGCGCGGCGAGCCGCAGGATACGTCGCCGCGTTTGCTGCTGACCGGGGCGGTGATCGCGGCCGGGTGGGGCGCGATGATCACGCTGCTGCTCAATCTCGCGCCCGATAGCCGTCTGCGCGGCATGCTGTTCTGGCTGACCGGCGACCTCAACGGCGGCGCGCTGCCGTGGACCGCGCTGATCGCGCTCGCGCTCGTGTTGCTCGCGATCGTGCCGGCCGCGCCGCGTTTGAACCTGCTGCTGCGCGGCGACGCGGCCGCGCAAGCGTTGGGCGTTGCGGTGATGCCGCTGCGTTTGCGCGTGTACCTGGTCGCTTCGCTGGCGGCGGCCGCGGCGGTGACGACCGCCGGCACGATCGGCTTCGTCGGTCTCGTCGTGCCGCACATGCTGCGGCTCGCGTTCGGCAACGACCAGCGCATGCTGCTGCCGGCGGCCGCGCTCGGCGGCGGTGTCGCGGTGATGGGCGCGGATCTGATCGCGCGTACCGTGATCGCACCCGCGCAATTGCCGGTCGGCGTGATTACTTCGCTGGTCGGCGTGCCGGTGTTTTTGTGGATGCTGCTCAAACGCCGCCGATGATGCAAGCCGAACCCAGACCCACCTCTTCGATGCTGAGCACGCAACGCCTGACGCTGCGCGCCGGCGCGCGCACCTTGCTCGATGCGTTCACGCACACCTTCCATGCGGGAGAAATCTGGTGTATCGCCGGGCCGAACGGCGCGGGCAAGACCACCTTGCTGTCGACTCTGGCAGGCCTGTTGCATCCGGCGGCGGGCCATGTCGAACTCGATGGCGTGCGCGTGGCCGACTGGCAGCCGCTGCCGCTCGCGCGGCGCCGCGCGCTGATGCCGCAAAGCGCGGCCGATGCGTTCAATGCCAGCGTGCTCGACATCGTGCTGCTGAACCGCTTCCCGCATCTGGGCGGCTGGGGCTGGGAGCGCGATGAAGATCGTGCGGCCGCGCAGGCGGCGCTCGAATCGCTCGGCCTTGCGGACTTTGCGGCGCGCGATGTGCTGTCGCTATCGGGCGGCGAGCGTCAGCGCGTCGCGCTCGCGGCAGTGCTGTGCCAGGACGCGCCGCTATTGCTGCTCGACGAACCGTTGTCGCATCTCGATCTGCATCATCAGATCGATTGCCTCGAAGCGCTCGTCGCATGGACGAGCGAACCGGGACGCAACCTACCGCGCAGTGTGCTGTTTTCATGCCACGACCTGAACCTCGCGCGCCGCTTCGCGACGCACGCGTTGCTGCTCGACGGCGCGGGCGGCGCGTATGCGGGCCCGGTGCGCGACGTGCTGACGCCCGCGTTGACGAGCCGCGCGTTCGGCTATCCGCTGATTCTGATTCGCGATGGCGAGCACGAGGCGCTGATTCCCGCGCCGCGCGCGCGTCATGAATCGCCTGCCGGTCATGACGGACAGTCAGGCTGACTATTCATCCCCCATACCTTGTCTCGATCACACCTATGACTCGCATCCCACTCCTGGCCGGTTTGCCCGAAGTCGCGCCGCTCGATCAGACGCTGCGCGCCGAGCTGCAACGGATCATCGATACGCGCACCAAACCGCCCGGCAGCCTCGGCCGGCTCGAAACGCTCGCGCGTCAGATGGGTCTGATCCAGCGCAGTACGCGTCCCAGTGTGCAGCGTCCCGCGATGATCGTGTTCGCGGGCGATCACGGCATCGCCGCCGAAGGCGTGAGCCCGTACCCGCAAGCGGTGACCGCGCAGATGGTCGCGAACTTCATCGCGGGCGGCGCGGCGATCAATGCGCTCAGCCGCGTCGCAGGTCTCGAACTCGAAGTGGTCAACGCGGGCATCGCCACGCCGCTGCCGTCCACCGACGGACTCGTCGATATTCCGATCGGGCGCGGCACGCGCAACTTCGCGCACGAAGCCGCGATGACGCACGGCGAAGCGCTCGCCGCGATGCAGGCAGGCGCCGCGCGCGTGCGTCATCACGCGGCGCTCGGCACCAACGTGATCGGCTTCGGCGAGATGGGCATCGCGAACACGTCGGCGGCCGCCTGTCTGATGAGCCGCCTGTGCGGCGTGCCGATCGACGACTGCGTCGGCCGCGGCACCGGTCTCGACAATGCCGGACTCGCGAAGAAGCGCAACGTGCTCGCGGCGGCGCTCGCGCGTCATCCGGACGCCTGCGCGCCGCTCGACGTGCTGGCGACCTTCGGCGGCTTCGAAATCGCGATGATGACAGGCGCGTTTCTGGCGGCCGCCGAGGCGCGCATGACGATCCTCGTCGATGGCTTCATCGCGACCTCCGCGCTGCTGGTCGCCGATGCGCTCTCGCCCGACGTGCGCGAGTACTGCGTGTTTGCGCATGCGTCGAACGAGGCCGGGCATCGGCGCATGCTCGACCATTTCGGCGCGCAGCCGCTGCTGTCGCTCGACATGCGGCTCGGCGAGGGCACCGGCGCCGCGCTCGCGGTGCCGGTGCTGCGCGCGGCGGCGGCCTTCATCAATGAGATGGCCAGCTTCGATTCCGCGGGCGTCGCGGATCGCGAACCGTGATGCACTCGAACCCACGCTTCGCGGCAACGCGAAGCCCGGCTCGCATCGCTGTGAACATGCACTCGACACGTCCATGAACCCGCTCGCGGAATTGCGCTATTTCTTCACGGCGCTCGGTTACTTCACGCGCGTGCCCGTGCCGCGCTGGGTCGGCTACGAGCCGCATTATCTGAACGCGGCGGCGCGCTATTTTCCACTCGTCGGCGTGCTGGTCGGCGGCTTCAGCGCGCTCGTCTACCTGGCCGCGCTGCGCGTGTTTCCGGGGGGCGTCGCGGTGCTGCTGTCGATGGCCGCATCGCTGCTCGTGACGGGCGCGTTCCACGAGGACGGTCTGGCCGATTGCGTCGATGCGTTCGGTGGCGCCTATACGCGCGACGATGCGTTGCGCATCATGCACGACTCGCGCATCGGTGCTTTCGGTGCCATCGCGCTCGTGATCGCGTTGGCGATCAAGTGGCAAACGCTCGCCGCGTTGCCGCCGCTTTCCGCCGCAAGTCTGATGGTTGCGGCGCATGGCGCGAGCCGCGCGTGCGCGATCAGTTATCTGGCCACGCTCGACTATGTGCGCGCCGCGGGCAAAGCCAAGCCGGTCGCGCAGCGTCTGAGCGGGCCGGCCCTGCTGTGCGCCGCGCTGTTCGGGCTGCCGTGGCTGCTGTGGCCGAACGGCCCCGGCGCGCCCGACTGGCGTTTCGCCGCGCTCACGTGTGTCGTGCTGTTGGCGCTGCGCTTCGCGATGGCCCGTTATTTCGTCAGACGCATCGGCGGCTATACCGGCGACTGTCTCGGCTTCGCGCAGCAGATCTTCGAATTGAGCATCTATCTGGTGGGGCTTGCATGGATATCGTCCTGATTCGACATCCCGCTGTCGCGCTCGAGGCGGGGGTTTGTTATGGCCATAGTGATGTCGCGTTGGCGGAAAGCGCCGAGGTCACGTCCAACGCGTTGGCGGTGAAGCTCGCGAGCTTGCAGGTGCCGGCGCCGCGCGTGCTGATCACGAGTCCGCTCACGCGCTGCGCCGCGCTCGCGAACGAGATCGCCAACGACTTCGGCTGCGTGGTCAGCCACGACGAGCGTCTGAAGGAGATGGATTTCGGCGAATGGGAAGCGCAGCGCTGGGATACGATCGATCGCGCCCAGCTCGACGACTGGGCCGCCAATTTCGAACATGCGCGCGCGCATGGCGGCGAGAGCGTCGCGCAATTCGTCGCTCGTGTGCGAGCGTGGTTCGATGCGTTCGCGCTGACGCGCGAGCTGTCGCCCGCGTACGTGGTCACGCACGCGGGCGTGATGCGCGCGATCGCGTCGTGGGTGCTGGAGGTGCCGCTCGCACGTTGCCTGCAGTGGTCGCTCGATATGGCGGGGATCGTCTGGTTGCGGCGTAACGACGAGACGCTGCAGTGGTCGCTGGTGCGATGGAATGCGTGACCCGCGTGCTCATCCGGAGAACTGAGCGTATTTTTTGCGCGTCCCGCGGCGCGTCATGGCGCGGTTTTGTTTGTGCGCGAGCGCGCCAGTTCAAGGTCCTCGCACAGTTGCCGTGCGCCTTGCGCGATGCGCGGCGCGGGGCGATTGATCAGATCGCCGTCGATCGCAAACAGGTTGTTGTTCGCGACGGCCGCGAGACGCGGCCACGCGCGCCATGTGTCGAGTTGCGGCAGCGTCGTGTCGGGCTGCGTCGCGCCGGGCGCGGCCGTGACGATCGCCTGCGGATTCGCCGCGAGCACCGCTTCGGTCGATACGGTCGGCACGAGCGGCTGCAGGTCCGCGAACACGTTGCGGCCGCCGCATAGCGTGATCACGTCGCTGATCATGTGCTCGCCGTTTAGCGTCATCAGCGGCCGGTCCCATACCTGATAGAACACGCTGACTACCGGGCGATTCGCATACCGCGCGCGCAGACGGGCGATGTCGCCGCGATAGGCGGCCGCCGCCGCGTCCGCGCTCGCCGAGGCGCCGAGCAGCCGGCCGAGCTTCGTCAGCGACACGGCGATATCGTCGAGACGGCGCGGCTCGCTGAAAAAGAGCGGCACGTGCAGCTCGCGCAAGCGCTCGAGCTGGCGCTGCGCATTGCCATGCCGCCAAACGACGATCAAATCCGGTTTCAGCGCGACGATGCGTTCGAGGTCGAGCGCCTTGTTGTCGCCGACGCGCGGCAGTTGCTTCGCTTCGGGCGGATAGTCGCTGTACGACACCGCGCCGACCATCTTCGGCCCGCCGCCCGCGGCGTACAGCAATTCGGTCACGTGCGGGGCGAGGCTGATCACGCGTTGCGCGGGCGCGGCGAGCGTGACGGTCGCGCCGCTGTCGTCGGTGACGGTGATCGCGGCGTGCGCGCTCAGCGCAGATAAAGCGAGCGCCGCGGCGCTGAACCACTGGATCGATCGGCGCGCGGGCGCGGCAAGGCGGGTGGAGCGAGTGAAGCGGGTCATCGGGCGAGGGCGGATCACGAAGCGTTGAACGGCTGCGGTGCGAAGGACGGTGCGCTAACCGGAGCGCGCGGTATCGATCGAATCAACCGCCTGTTGCAGCTGTTGTTCGAAGCGGGTCCATTCGGTTTCATCGCCCGGCAGGCCGAAGCGTACGCTGGCCGATGGCATCCGCGGAGATGGCGGAAAAAGACGCGTCCACACGCCGCGCCGCGCGAGCGCTTCGTGCAATGCGGCGGCGCGCGCATCGTCGGTCCATGCGAAAAGCGGGGTCCCGCGTGTCGCGAAACCGTGCGCATGCAACAGCCCGGCAAGCCGCGCGCTTTCGGTGGTCAGCCGCTCACGCATCCGCGTTTGCCATGCGGCATCGGCGAACGCGGCGCTCACCGCATGACGTGCGGGACCGCTGACCGTCCACGCGCCCAAACTGTCGCGCAACGCGGCGAGCAAGGCCGGCGCACCCAGCACGAAGCCGGCGCGCACCCCCGCGAGCCCGAAGAACTTGCCGGGCGAGCGTAATACGACGAGCCCGTCTCGCCCCGTATGCGCCGCCAGCGACGCGACGCGCGCGGCCGGCAGCGTATCGGCGAAAGCTTCGTCGACCAGCAGCGTGCCGCCGCGTTCGCGCAGCTGCGCGTGCCAGTGCAGCAGCCTCGCGGCATCGGTATGGGTAGCCGTCGGATTGTTGGGATTGACGATCACGACATGCGTGAGCGCGGCGGGCAGCGTGTCGAGCTGCACGTCGAGCGGCGCGTCGAGCGGCGCGACCTCGTGTCCGGCGCGCGCGAACGCCGGCGCGTACTCGCCGTAGGTCAGCGGCGCGATGCCGACCGTGGCGCGCGGCAGCAGCGCGGGCAGCGCGCGAATCCCCGCCTGGCTGCCGGCCACCGGCAGCACGTGCGCGGCATCGGGCGCGCCGTAGTAGCGCGCGGCCCGCTCGGCGAAGCCGTCGCCTTCGTCGGGCAAACGGCGCCATGCGTCGGCGGGCAGCGGCGGCACCGGGTAGCCGTGCGGATTGATGCCGGTCGACAGATCGAGCCAATGTGCGTACGGAATGCCGTAGCGCGTCGCCGCTTCGTGCAAGTTGCCGCCGTGTGCGATCGTGTCGCTTGCGGCTGGCTCGCGCGCGTGTATCCGGTCGGTCATGCGCTCGTCCCATCGCTACGCGTGTCGTTTCGCTCAGCCATGAAACGGCACGCTCAACAAGGCCAGCACGATCAGCACGGCCAGCCACAGAATCACCGTGCGTTCGACCAGCATCAACGCGGCGCCCACATGACGCGCCTCGGCGCGATGCCCGAAGCCCAGCGTCGGCCGATGTTCGAGCGTGCCGTGATACACGGCCGGCCCGCCGATCAGCACGTTAAGGCTGCCGGCGCCGGACGCCATCACCGGTCCTGCGTTCGGGCTGTCCCAGCGCGGCGCCTGTTCGCGCCAGCAGCGCCATGCGGTCAGTGTGTCGCCGAGCAGCGCGTAGCTGGTGGCGGTCAGCCGTGCGGGAATCCAGTTCAGCACGTCGTCGATGCGCGCGGCGGCCCAGCCGAAGCGCAGATAGCGCGGCGTGCGATAACCCCACATCGCGTCGAGCGTATTGGCGAGGCGAAAGCCGAGCGCGCCAGGCCCGCCCGCGAGCGCGAACCAGAACAGCGCGCCGAAGATCGCGTCATTGCCGTTTTCGAGCGCCGATTCGACCGCGGCGCGCGCGAGCGCGGCTTCGTCGGACTGACTGGTGTCGCGCGACACGATCCGCGCGGTCAGCTCACGTGCGGCGGCGAGATCGTGTTGGCCCAGCGCCCTCGAGATCGGCGCGATGTGGTCGCGCAGGCTGCGCGCGCCGAGCGCGAACCACAGCAGCGCGACATGCAGCGCGCAGGCCGCGAACAACGGCAGCACGGCGACCAGCCACCACGCGGTCAACACCGGCGGCAGCACCGCGAGCGCCCATGCGAGCAGCCCCTTGAGCCGCAGACGCCGGTCGTGATTGAAGCGCGCCTCGATGCGCGTGGCCCAGTTGCCGAAGCCGACCAGCGGATGCCGGCGGCTCGGCTCGCCGAACCACCGATCGACGGCGATGCCCGCGACCGCGAGTGTCGCGACCAGCGGCATCGTCAGCGGCGGCATCACGCGTGGCTCGCGCTTTTCAGCGCGAGCGGCAGTCCCGCCACCATCAACGTGGCCACGCTGCTCAATGCGGCGATGCGCTGATTGAGGCGGCCGAGTTCGTCGACGTAAAGGCGGGTGGCTTCGCCGAGCGGCACGACGCCGAGCCCGATCTCGTTGCTGACGATGATGATCTTGCCGCGCGCGCCGGCGAGCGCGGCTTCGAACGCGGTGGCCTGCTCGTAGTAGTGCGACAGCGGCGGTGCGGCGCCGTCGGCGGGACACAGCAGGTTGGCGAGCCACAGCGTCAGGCAGTCGATCAGCAGACACTGGCCCGGCGCGTCGTGTTGCGCTAGCGCGCCCGCGAGATCGTCGTCCGCTTCGACGAGCCCCCAATGCGCGGGCCGCCGCTCGCGATGATGCGCGATGCGCGCGTTGAATTCGGCGTCGTCGGTGACGCGGGCGGTGGCGATGTAGGTGACGGGGAGGGCGCTGTCGCTGGCGAGCCGCTCGGCATGCGCGCTCTTGCCCGAGCGGGCGCCACCGAGGACGAAGGTGAGGTCGCGGGGAGTCATCCTATGATTGTACCCGGCGCGATGGGATAATGCCGCTCGATTCCATTACAACGCCACTGTCCACCTTCCACCTGCACCGCCGTGACCCGAATGCCCATTTCCCCCGACACCCTGCCTGTGCCGCGCGGCACGCTGATGATCCAGGGCACCACGTCCGATGCGGGCAAGAGCACGCTGGTCGCGGGACTGTGCCGCCTCGCGCGGCGCGCGGGCGCGCGGGTCGCGCCGTTCAAGCCGCAGAACATGGCGCTGAACAGCGCGGTGACCGTCGACGGCGGCGAGATCGGCCGCGCGCAGGCATTGCAGGCGCTTGCCGCGGGCATCGACGCGCATACCGATCTGAACCCGGTGCTGTTGAAGCCGACCAGCGATCGCGGCGCGCAGGTGATCATCCACGGCAAGGCGCGCATCAATCTCGACGCGCGCGCGTATCACGACTACAAGCCGGTCGCGTTCGAGGCGGTGCTGGAGTCGTATGCGCGGCTGCGCGCGTCGTACGACACGATTTTCGTCGAAGGCGCGGGCAGTCCGGCCGAGATCAATCTGCGCGAGCGCGACATCGCGAACATGGGTTTCGCGGAGGCGGTCGATTGTCCGGTCGTGCTGGTCGCCGACATCGATCGCGGCGGCGTGTTCGCGCACCTGACCGGCACGCTCGCGTGTCTGTCCGACAGCGAGCAGGCGCGCGTGCGCGGCTTCATCATCAACCGCTTTCGCGGCGACATCGGTCTGCTCAAGCCCGGGCTCGACTGGCTGGAAGCGAAGACCGGCAAGCCGGTGCTCGGGGTCGTGCCGTACCTGCACGGCCTGACACTCGATGCCGAGGACATGCTGCCGCCCGAGCTGCGCGCGGCGGCGAGCGGGGAAGCGCGCCGTCTGCTGCGCGTGGTCGTGCCGGTGCTGCCGCACATCAGCAACCACACCGACTTCGACGCGCTGCGCGCGCATCCGCAGGTCGATTTTCACTATGTGCGCGCGGGCACGCCGCCGCCGGCCGCCGATCTGATCATCCTGCCGGGCTCGAAGAACGTGCCGGACGACCTCGCGTTTCTGCGCGCGCAGGGCTGGGGCGACGTGCTCGCGCGGCATCTGCGCTATGGCGGCCGCGTGATCGGCATTTGCGGCGGCATGCAGATGCTGGGCCGCGAGATCGCCGATCCGCATGGCGTCGAGGGCGCACCCGGCACCTTCGCAGGCTTCGGCTGGCTCGACTATGCGACGGTGCTCACGCGCGACAAGACGCTGAAGAACGTGACTGGGCGCCTCGCGCTGCCCGGCGCACCGGATGTCGCCGGCTACGAGATTCACATGGGCGAAACGCGCGGGCCGGCATTGGACACGCCGGCGCTGCGGCTCGACCGTGCTGGTCCGCGCGAGGGCGGCGCGGATCTTGGCCGTCCCGATGGCGCGTTGTCCGCCGACGGCCAGATTCTCACGACCTACGTGCATGGCCTGTTCGACACGCCGGCCGCGTGCGCGGCGCTGCTCGCGTGGGCGGGGTTGAGCGATGCCGAAACGGTGGACTATCCGGCGTTGCGCGAGGCGTCGCTGGAGCGGCTGGCCGATACGCTCGCCGAGCACGTCGATATGCGCGGGCTGTTCGCGGCGCTGGGGTGACGCTTTGCGCTGGCCTTTCGATCGGATCGAAAGCCATTGCTGCGCGGGCGGGGCGCTTAGTACAACACCATCTGCGTGCAACGAAACAGTGCGATGGTCTTACCATCGGGACCAGTGACCGTCGCGTCCCAGACCTGCGTGCTGCGCCCAAGGTGCACACTCTTCGCGACCGCGCGGATCGTGCCCTGCGTGGCGGTGCCGAGGAAGTTGCTCTTCAGCTCGACCGTCGTGAAATTGCGCGAATTTTCGGGCAGATGCGCGATGCACGCGTAGCCGCAGGCGGTGTCGGCGAGGCCGATCACGGTGGCCGCGTGCAGGAAGCCGTTCGGCGCGAGCAGCTCGTCGCGCACGGTCAGTTCGGCGATCAGCGTGCCCTGGTCCACGGTCAGCACGCGTAGGCCCAGCAGGTCCGGCAGCGTGCCCTTCTGGCGCTCCTGCAGGCGTTCGACGGTGTATTCCGGGCGCAGTTTGCTCATGAGATTTCAGGTCCTTGTCGATAAAAACGGCGGTTTGCGGCGGCTGATTCGCGATGCGGGGGTTTCGGCCGCGCGGGATTTGTCGATATTATCAACGGCTGAACCGGTGGGCGTACCTTGAGACCGAACTTCGAACGGCAGCGATCATGGAGCCCGCCGGCGCCGGTCACAGCGGATCGGCGGGTACGGAGCAATAGCGCGGCAAACCGGCTGGCAGCGGTCCAGCCTTCTTTCCGGGAGATTTCATGTCGGTGATCGTGGTGGCGAATCCGAAGGGCGGCGTGGGCAAGAGCACGCTATCGACCAATCTGGCCGGCTATTTCGCCGCGGAGGGCGAATGGGTCGCGCTGGCCGACCTCGACAAGCAGCACTCCGCGCATGCGTGGCTCGAATTGCGGCCCTCCACGCTGCCGGCCATCGAAACCTGGGAGGTCAATCCCGACACGCCGGCCAAGCCGCCGAAAGGCCTCGAGCACGCGGTCGTCGACACGCCGGCCGGCCTGCATGGCAATCGCATGAACATCGCGCTCGATCTCGCCGACAAGGTGATCGTGCCGCTCCAGCCGTCGATGTTCGATATTCTCGCGACCCAGGAATTTCTCGAGCGGCTCGCGAAGGAAAAGGCGGTCAGGAAGGGCGCGATCGAGATCGGCGTGGTCGGCATGCGCGTCGATGCACGCACGCGCTCGGCCGAGCAGCTGCATCGTTTCGTCGAGGGATTGAAGCTGCCGGTGCTCGGCTTTCTGCGCGACACGCAAAACTACGTGCAGCTCGCGGCGCACGGCCTGACGCTGTGGGACGTCGCGAAAAGCCGCGTGGAGAAGGATCTGGAGCAGTGGCAGCCGATCGTCGAGTGGACGAACGGCACGGGGAAGAAGGGCTGAGGCGGGGGGCTGCCCGCCATCAGTCGCGCATCACGAGCTGCGCTCAGCTCCAGGCCTGGGTGGGCACATGGTCGCGGCTGCCCTTGATCTTGTTGTTTTCATCGACGAACACCAGGTCCGGCTTCCAGCCCGCCTTCAGCTCCGCCTCGTCGACCACCGCGAACGCCGCGATGATGACCAGATCGCCGAGCTGCGCGCGACGCGCGGCCGAGCCGTTCAGCGAAATCATCCCGCTGCCGCGCTCACCCTTGATCGCGTAGGTCGAGAAGCGCTCGCCGTTGTTGATGTTCCAGATGTCGATCCGTTCGTTTTCGACGATGTTCGCTGCTTCGAGCAGGTCTTCGTCGATCGCGCACGAGCCCTCGTAGTGGAGCTCGCAGTGCGTGACCGCGACGCGGTGAATCTTCGACTTCAGCATATTGCGTTGCATGATCAATCCAATCCTGTGTGACTGCGCAGTGTAATCAGGTTCGCGCGGGCGGGTGCGGCGTCAGATTTCGAGGTTGTCGATGAGCCGGGTCGCGCCGAGCTTGGCGGCGGCCAGCACGACGAGCGGTGCGTTGGCGTCCTGCGCGCCGGGCGCGATCAGGTTCGAGCGCTTGCGGATCGCGATGTAATCGGGATTCCAGCCGCGCGCCGCGAGCGTCGCTTTGGCCGACTCCTCGAGCTTCGCGAAGTCGCGCTCGCCCGCGAGCACTGCGTCGCGCACGCGATTGAGTTCGGCGGCCAGCATCGGCGCCTCGGCGCGCTCGGCGGCCGAAAGGTAGCGGTTGCGCGAGCTGAGCGCGAGGCCGTCGGTGTCGCGCACGGTTTCGGCGGCGACGATGTCGGTCGGCAGCGCGAATTGGTGGCACATCTGGCGCACGATCATCAGCTGCTGATAATCCTTCTTGCCGAACACCGCGACGCGCGGCTGCACGCACGACATCAGCTTCATCACCACGGTGCAGACGCCGTGGAAGAAGCCGGGGCGGAATTCACCCTCGAGGATGTCGCCGAGATCGTGCGGCGGATGGACGCGATACTCCTGCGGCTCCGGATACATGTCCTTTTCGGTCGGCGCGAACAACACGTAGACGCCTTCCTTCTGCAGCTTCTCGATGTCGGCTTCGAGCGTGCGCGGATATTTGTCGAAATCCTCGTTCGGGCCGAACTGCAGGCGATTGACGAAAATGCTCGCCACGACCGGGTCGCCATGCTGGCGCGCGAGGCGCATCAGCGACAGATGGCCCTCGTGCAGGTTGCCCATCGTCGGCACAAAGGCCGTGCGATTCTGGCCGCGCAACTGGTCGCGCAATTCATGGATCGAGCTGATGACTTTCATGATCGGACAGGGAAAGGCTCGCGCGGCGCGCGATCCGGTTGGCGCGACACCTGGCGGAATCGCGCGGGTCATCGCCTCGCCGGCAAATGACGGGTTCGGAGCGCGGATTGTAGTGGATTTGGGCAGCGGGCGCACCGAATCGCGGCGGCTCCTCGGAGCGGCGCGCCGCGAGCTTGCCGCGCGGTTCCCGCGGAGGCCCGCCAGGCTTCGCTGCGACGGTTCCTAACGATTTTCCCGCGGTCCGGCCGCTATTTCGCAATCAGGCCGGCAGATACGCCAGTCGCACGTAAATCGGCGCGAACGGCTCCGCCTGGGTGATTTCGACGAGCGATTCGCGGCACAGTTCGAGCACGGCGATGAAGTTCACCACGACCACCGGCACGCCGCGGCTCGTGTCGAACAGATCGGAAAACTCGATGAAGCGCGCGTTCTGCAACTGCCGCAGTATCAGGCTCATGTGCTCGCGCACCGACAGTTCCTCGCGCGAAATCTTGTGATGCTGGACCAGCTTCGCGCGCTTGATCACGTCGGCCCACGCGGCGCGCAGGTCGTCGCTGTTCACGTCCGGGAACCGCGGCGTGACGCTCTGCTCGATGTAGACCTCGGCGCGCAGAAAGTCGCGCCCGAGCTGCGGCAATTGGTCGATGCGTTGCGCGGCGAGCTTGATCTGCTCGTATTCGAGCAGGCGGCGCACCAGTTCGGCGCGTGGGTCTTCGGCCTCTTCGCCGGTGTCGGCCTTCTTGACCGGCAGCAGCATGCGCGACTTGATCTCGATCAGCATCGCGGCCATCAGCAGATACTCGGACGCGAGTTCGAGATTGGTCTTGCGCAGTTGCTCGACGTAGCCGAGATATTGCTCGGTGACGTCCGCCATCGGGATGTCGAGCACGTTGAAGTTCTGCTTGCGGATCAGGTACAGCAGCAGGTCGAGCGGCCCCTCGAAGGTTTCGAGGAACACTTCGAGCGCGTCCGGCGGGATGTACAGGTCGTTCGGCAGCTTGAACAGCGGCTCGCCGTACAGACGCGCGAAAGCGACGCCGTCGACCGTATCGGGCGTCGAATCGGTCGCGGGCGTGGAAAGCGCGGTGGCGGACGGTGCCGGCGCTGGGCCATGAACCGGGCCGTGGACCGGTTCGTGAACTGGGCCGTGAAGCGGACCATGCACCTCGTCAGCGTGACTCATCGTCGGCGTGACTGGGGCGCTTAGAAGTTCTGGTAGTACGAGTAAGGCGTCTGCTGCACGCGCGAAGCTTTCTGCTCGGCGCGCTCTTCCAGATCGATCGGCTGTTTGTCCCACAGCAGTGCGCGGCCTTTGCGTTGCTCGGCCTCGAGATTGGGCTTCTGTTGCTTGAGCTGGTTCAGGAACTGGGTGATGTCCGATTGATACATGGCTCGACGTCCGTGGTGGGTAAGGTGGCGGCTCTCCGCTGGCCGCTGCGCGGTGCCGCTAGGAGGGCGCCGTCATCCGCGATTTTACCGCATGCGCCGCGCGCGGTCGAAAATCGCCGCAAGCCGTCTATTTTTGAGATGAAGCGCGGGGTGCCGCCTGGAGCACGATACGGGCCGATTGGGGTCGCATTGTGGTCAAATAGCATGCCTCGATCGCGCGGCGCGGCCGGGGCGCAAGAATTCACTCATTGAGGCCGGAGGTCCTGTTTGGCGGGAGGTACGATCGACAAGCCGCGTGTGTGGCGCGGCGAGACCGGCCAGACGCGAGGGCCCGCGCGCGAGCGCGAGGCGCTCGCGCGGTGCTGGCTGCGCGTGTCGTTCGCCTTCGGCCTCCTGATGTTGCTGCTCGCCGGAGGCGAGGCCTACGCGGCGAGCAAGGCGCCCAGCTATAAAGTCGAGGTGGTCGCCGAGCCGCGCGCGCTGCGCCGGCTGCTCCAACAGCACCTCGATATCTCGCGTTTCGCGAAGCGCCCCGACGTCAGCGACGACCAGTTCTCGTTCCTGATCACCGCGACGCCACAGCAGGCGCGCGATCTCGCCGCGACGCAGGGCTATTTCTCACCGCTCGTCAGCACCGACGTGCGCACCGTCGACAACATCCGCCAGGTCACCGTGCGCGTCGAGCCGGGCCCGCAGACCAAAGTCACGTCGGTCGATCTGTCGTTTCGCGGCGCGGTGCTGACCGAAGACCCGTCGCGCGAAAACGCGACGCGCTTCGCGTTCTCGCTGCACGAGGGCCAGCCGTTCTCGCAAAGCGACTGGGACGACGCGAAGAACGCGTCGCTGCGCGAGCTGCAATCGCGCCGCTACCTCGCCGCGAAGATCTACCACTCGGAGGCGCTGATCGATCCGCGCACGCACACCGCGAAGCTGTCGGTGATCTACGACAGCGGGCCGACCTTCACGATGGGCCAACTCGACGTGCAGGGCACGAAGCGCTATCCGGAACGCATCGTCCATAACGTCAATCCGATCTCGCCGGGCGACATCTACGACACGCGCACCGTCGCCGAACTGCAGCGGCAACTGCAGAACACGCCGTACTTTGCGAGCGTGGCGATCGACCTCGACAACGACCCCAGCAAGCCGCTCGACACGCCGGTGCACGTGAAGGTGTCGGAGTTTCCGTATCACAGCTTCCGCGGCGGGGTCGGCTATTCGACCGACAACGGTCCGCTCGTGCAGGGCGGCTACACGTATCTGAACACGTTCGGCGCGGCGTGGCCGTTCACCGTCGAGGGCCGCGCCGACCAGACGCAGCAATACGGCCAGGTCCAGCTATCGATGCCGCCCGGCCAACGCGGCTGGACCAACAGCGTGCTCGCGTCGTACACGACCACCGACGTCTCCGACACGCGCATCTACAGCATCCGCGGCGGCGTGCAGCGCTCGCGCACGTCGCAGTTCCTCGATTACAGCTATTCGCTGCTGTTCTACAACGATCAGCTGAACCAGAACGCCGCGCCGCCGACCCGCGCGCACGCGCTGGTGCCGGGGTGGTCTTGGACCCGGCGCGACACCGATGACCCGCTGTTCCCGCGCCGTGGCAACCTGATCCACGTCGAGGCGGGCTTCGCGGTCAAGGGAGTGCTCGCCGACCAGTCGTTCATCCGCGGCTACGCGCGCGGCCAGCAGTACTTCCCGATCGGCGACAACGACATCGTGCTGATCCGCGCCGAGCTCGGCGGCGTATTCACCAGCGGCAGCTCGAGCGGCGTTCCGGCGTCGCTGCTGTTCCGCGCGGGCGGTTCGAACTCGGTGCGCGGCTACGGCTTCCAGAGCATCGGCAACAACGTCGCCGGCTCGGTCCTGCCGACCAAATACCTGGTGACGAGCGCGGCCGAATACCAGCACTGGTTCTCGCACAACTGGGGCGCGGCCGTGTTCTTCGACATCGGCACCGCGACCGACACCTGGGGCGAGAAAATCTTCTATCCTGGCGCCGGCGTCGGCGCGCGCTGGCGCAGCCCGGTCGGCCCGGTCAATCTCGATGTCGCCTACGGGATTCGCGACAACAGGGTGCGGCCGTACATCACGCTCGGCATCGCGTTCTGACGTTTGACGACAACCCGCCACCTTATTTGCCACCGTATTCACGCATGACCACCGACGTCACCGACCCGCCCCCCGCGCAGCCGCCCGGCGCCACGCCGCCAGGACCGCCGGACGGGCAGCAGCCGCCCGACACGCCGCCGCCGAAACGGCGCTGGGGCCGGCTGCTGCTGAAGGCGATCGCGGGCACGGTGATCATGCTGGCGCTGCTGGCCGTACTCGCGGTCGGCCTGCTGTACGGCGCGCTGACGACCGAGCGCGGCACCGCGTACGCGTGGCACGCGGCCGTGAAGCTGCTGGGCGGCCGGCTCGCCGGCACGCTCGACGGCGGCACGCTCGCGCACGGCGTGCAACTGCGCGACGTGCGCTGGCGCAGCCTCGACGGCAACGGCACCGACATCCAGATCGACCGCGTCGCGGGCAGCTGGGCGCTCGCGCGCGAGCCGTGGCGGTTCACGATCGATTACCTGCACGTCGGCACGATCGAGGCGCGCATGGGCCCATCGTCGCCGAGCAGCAACGAGCCGATGAAACTGCCGCAGGATCTGCAATTGCCGATGCAGCTGGAGATCCGCGACGTGCGGGTCGAGCGGCTGCTGCTGCACCAGGGCGCGTCGACGACGGAGCTCTCTAGCTTCGCGTTTCATGGACGCAGCGACGGGCGTCATCACGAGGCCGCGATCGATCGGCTCGAGACGCCGTTCGGCGCACTGACGGCAGCGGCGAAACTCGATGGCGTGCAGCCGTTTCCGCTCACCGGCGAAGTCGGTTATGCGGGCAAGGTCAACGATGAAGCGGTGCAGGTGGCCGGTCACCTGAGCGGCACGCTCGAGCAACTGGTCGCCGAGCTCGATGCGAGTGGCATGAAGCTCGCCGGACACGCGCGGGTCGAAGCGGCGCCGTTTGCCGCGGTGCCGTTGCAGCGCGCGACGCTGAGCTTCGATCATGTGAATCCGCAGGCTTTCGCGCCCGGTGCGCCGTTGGCCGATCTGGCGGTGCGCGCGGAGTTGCAGCCGGTGGAGTCCGGCGCGGCGGGCGCTGCCAGCGCGGCTAGCATGGCCAGCGCGGCCGAACCGTCGGCCGCCAGCCATCCGCACCACCTCTTCGGCGGCCACCACGCGCCGGCCGAACCGGCGGCGGGTTTCGCCGTCGCGGGCCACATCTCGATCGTCAACGCGAAACCCGGCGCAATCGACCAGAAACTGCTGCCGCTGACCGACGCGAACGCCGACGTGCGGCTCGACGCCCGCACGCAGAGCATCTCGAACCTGAACGTGCGGCTCGTGCGCAACGCGACGCTCACCGGCGGCGGCACGCTGAGCGGCCGGCACGGCCAGCTCGATCTGAACGTCGCGCGGCTCGACCTGAACGCGCTGCAGGCGACCGTGCGGCCGACGCAACTGTCCGGCCCGATCGGCATCCGCCTGAACGACGACATCCAGAGCCTCACGCTCGATCTCGCCGACCCCGCCGCCGCGCTGCGCGCACAGGGCAAGATCACGTTCGATCCGGCGCGCATCAGCTTCAACGACGTGCGCGTCACGTCGGGCCGCGGCCGCATCGATCTATCGGGCGCGCTTAAACACGATGCGAATTCGACCTACAACCTGAAGGCGCAACTGACCGATTTCGATCCGCTGTCGCTGACCTCGCAGATGCCGGCGCGCACGCCGGTCACGAGTTCCGCCGCGCCCGCCGCGCGCGGCGCGCGGAGCGAGCGGCAAGCGCAGGCCGCGGCGCTCGCGGGCAGCACCGCTGGCGCGAAGAGCGCGGCGCCCGGCGATCAGGCCGCGGCCATCGCGAAGAACACCGCGCAGGCCGCGGTGCAGACCGAAGTGCTCGAGCGCAGGACGCCGGCGCCCGCGCATCGCGCAGCCGCGCGCGCGGCCCCACGCCCGGCCACGCCCGCGCGCAGGATCGAGGCGCGCGTGACCGCCACGCTCAGCGCGGCCGGCGTGCTCGCGCCGGTCTTCACGACGCGCGCCGAATTCACGCTCGGCCCGAGCGTTTACAACGACCTGCCGCTGACGGGCGGCGGCATGATCCAGTTGGCCGGCTCGCGAATCCTGCCGAGCCGCGCGAATCTTTCCGTAGCGGGCAATCAGGTCAATCTGCAAGGCAGCTTCGGCGCGGCCGGCGACCGGCTGCGCTTCGCCATCGACGCCCCACAGCTCGATCGGCTCGGCTTCGGCCTCGCGGGCGCGGTCGCCGCCGACGGCGACGTGACCGGCTCGTTCGCGCATCCGAACGTGACGCTGAACTACAAGGCCGACAGCGTCGTGTTCGCGAGCAACCGTGTCGGTCACGCACAAGGCCACGCCGAGTTGCGCGACGGCGCGAACGGCGCACTCGCGTTTACGACCGACGCGCGCAATGTCAGCGCGGGCGGCGTCGACCTCGCCACGCTGACTGCCCGGCTGTCCGGCACACGCGCGAATCACACGCTCGAAGCCGCCGCGACCGGCAAGCTGCAGGACCGTCCGCTCGATCTGACGCTCGCCGCCAACGGCAAGCTGACCGACACGCGCGACGGCTCGCGCTGGGACGGCACCGTCACGCGTCTGCAGAATCGCGGCACGCCGGCGCTCAATCTCGAATCGCCGCTCGCGGTCAGTGCCGGGCCGGGCCACCTGACGCTCGGCGCGACGCGTCTGACGATCGAAGGCTCGGCGCTGGCGCTGAAGTCGTTCGCATTCGATCATGGCCGCATCCAGTCGGCCGGCAGCCTGACCGACGTGTCGCTCGCGCACTTGCAGGAGTTGCGTCGCCAGATCACCGGCGAGCCGCCCGCCGTGCGCACCGACCTCGTGTTCGACGGCGACTGGGACTTCTCGCTCGGCGCGACGGCGAGCGGCCACCTCGAGCTGCGCCGGCGCAGCGGCGACGTGACGGTCGAAATCGGCCGCGGTCTAGCGTCGATGGGCATTGGCGCGATCCGCGCGCGCGCCGAATTCACCGGCGGCAACCGGCTCAACGCGACCGTGCATGCGCAGGCGAGCCGCATCGGCGTGATCGATGCCGACGCGCACACGCCGCTCGTGCTGCGCGACGGCATGTTGACCGTCGATCCGCAGAGCGCGCTGTCGGGCAACGTCAACGCGAACGTGCCGTCGCTGCGCACGACGGGCGGCCTGCTCGGCCCGAGCTACCTGCTCGACGGCCGTCTCGCGCTGCAACTCGCGCTCGGCGGCACGGTCGCGAAGCCGAACGTGACCGGCTCGCTGACCGGCGACGGTCTGTCCGCCACGGTCGTGAGCCAGGGCGTGCAACTGAAGGACGGCGTCGTGCGCATCGCGCTGTCGCAGAACACGGTGGACTTCCAGCAGGTCGAGTTCCACGGCGCGAGCGGCACGCTGCGCGCGACCGGGCGCGTGCGCCTCGACAGCGCGGAGCCCGACATGACCGCGAGCATCGTCGCGGACAAGCTCGATGTGTTCGCGTCGCCGGACCGCCATCTGTCGCTGTCGGGCAGCGCGAACATTTCGAACGGCGGCGTGGAGCGCGGTCCTGTGATCGACGGCAAGTTCGTGGTCGATAGCGCGCTGTTCGATCTGCCCGAGCAGGCCGCGCCGAGCCTCGGCGACGACGTCGTGATCATCCGCCCGGACGGCACGCGCTCGGGCGGCCGGCCGCGTCCGACCGAAGGCGGTCAGCCGCCGGCGAGCCCGTTCGCGCCGCGCGCGAACATCGAGATCGGCCTCGGTAACGACTTCCGCTTCCGCGGTAAGGGCGCCGATCTCGGCCTCGCCGGCACGATCACTGCGACGAGCGCGCCGAATACGCCGCTGCGCGCGGTCGGCAATGTGCGCGTCACGCCGGGTTCGACCTACACCGCATTCGGCCGCAAGCTCGCGATCGAGAACGGCTTCTTCACGTTCAACGGGCCGGTCACGAATCCGGGCATCAACATTCTCGCGATGCGCCGCAACCAGCAGGTCGAGGCCGGCGTGCAGGTGACCGGCACGCTCCAGGCGCCGGTCGCGCGGCTCGTGTCGGAGCCGAGCGTGCCGGACAACGAAAAGCTGTCGTGGCTGCTGTTCGGTCACGGCACCGACCAGGGCAACAACCTCGGCCAGCAGAGCACGATGACGACGGCGCTCGCGCTGCTCGGCAGTGCGACGGGCGCGCGGATCGCGCAGACCGTCGGGCTCGACGAGTTTTCGATCGGCCGCAGCGACGTCGGTCTGACCGATCCGCAAGTCGTGATGGTGTCGAAGGCGATCAACGAGTGGCTCGTGATCGGCTATGAGCAGGGGCTGCAGTCGGCCAGCAATGCGATCAAGGCGACGATCAATCTGACGCGGTACTGGTCGCTGGTCGTCTACGGCGGCACGTTCTATGGCGCCGACGTGTTGTACACACGGCGCTTCGATCGGATCGCCTGGTGATGAGGGCAGCATAAAAAAACGGCACGCCTGGAAGCGTGCCGTTTTCGTCATACCTGCTTGCTGCGAGGTGGGGTGGGGCGCCCGAGCGCGCCGCGCGTTACTTCACGCGCATGCCGGGCTTCGCGCCGCTATGCGGCTCGAGCACGTAGAGGCCCGGTTCGGCCTTCTCGTCCGCGGCCGAGGCCGCCAGCACCATACCTTCGGACATGCCGAACTTCATCTTGCGCGGCGCGAGGTTCGCGACCATCACGGTCAGTTTGCCGATCAGTTGCTCCGGCTGATACGCGGACTTGATGCCCGAGAACACGTTGCGGGTCTTCTCTTCGCCGACGTCGAGCGTCAGTTGCAGCAGCTTGTCCGAGCCTTCCACCGCCTTGCAGTCGACGATTTTCGCGATGCGCAGATCGACTTTCGCGAAGTCGTCGATAGAGATGATGCCGGACTCTTCTTCCTTCGCGGCGGCGGCGGCCTTGGCGTGTGCCTTCGCCTTAGCCTTCGCGTCGGCCGCCGCCGCTTCCGGCGTGGCCTGCAGCGACTCGCGATTGGCCGCGAGCAGCGCCTCGATCTGCTTCGGATCGACGCGCGTCATCAGATGCTTGTACGCGTTGATCGGGCGCGCCGAGCTGAGCGGCGCGGCGGCGTCGGCCCACACCAGTGGCTCGATGCCGAGGAACGCCTCGACCGCTTCGGCGAGCTTCGGCAGCACCGGCTTCAGCGCGAGCGACAGCAGACGGAACGCCTCGATGCTGACGCTGCAGGTCTCGTGCAGCGCGACCGCGTTGGCCGGGTCTTTCGCCTGATCCCAGGGCTTCGCGGTATCGACGTAGGCGTTGACCGCGTCGGCGAGCTCCATGGTCTGACGCAGCGCGCGGCTGTACTCGCGAGCCTCGTAGTGCGCGGCGATCTGGGGCAGCGCCGCGCGCAGCGTGCCCAGCAGCGGATGGTGCATCGCGCTGTCCTGCACGCGGCCGTCGAAGCGCTTGATCAGGAAGCCGGCCGCGCGGCTCGCGATGTTCACGTACTTGCCGACCAGATCGCTGTTCACGCGCGCCTGGAAGTCGTCCAGGTTCAGGTCGAGGTCTTCCATCGTGCTGTTCAGCTTGGCCGCGAAGTAGTAGCGCAGCCATTCCGGGTTCAGGCCGGTGTCGATCACGCTTTGCGCGGTGATGAAGGTGCCGCGCGACTTCGACATCTTCGCGCCGTCGACGGTCAGAAAGCCGTGCGCGAACACGTTGGTCGGCGTGCGATGGCCCGAGAATTCGAGCATCGCGGGCCAGAACAGCGTATGGAAATACAGGATGTCCTTGCCGATGAAGTGGTACTGCTCGGCGGTCGAGCCCTTGCGGACCCACGCGTCGAAATCGAGGCCGCGCTTTTCGGCGAGGTTCTTGAAGCTCGCGTAGTAACCGACCGGCGCGTCCAGCCACACGTAGAAGTATTTGCCGGGTGCGCCCGGAATCTCGAAGCCGAAGTACGGCGCGTCGCGCGAGATGTCCCAGTCGGCGAGCTTGGCTTCGCCGGCGTCGCCGAGCCACTCGCGCATCTTGTTGGTCGCTTCCGGTTGCGCAAGGCCGCCGACCCACGCGCGCAGGAAGTTCTCGCAACGCGGATCGGACAGGCGGAAGAAGTAGTGCGTCGAGGTCTTGCGAATCGGCGTCGCGCCGGAGACGACCGAGTACGGATTGACGAGCTCGGTGGGTTGATAGGTCGAGCCGCAGACTTCGCAGCTGTCGCCGTATTGGTCTTTGGCACCGCATTTCGGGCACTCGCCCTTGATGAAGCGGTCCGGCAGGAACATTTCCTTGACCGGGTCGTATGCCTGTTCGATCTCGCGCGCGTCGATCAGCCCCGCTTCTTTCAGCGCGAGGTAGACGCTTTCGCTGAGCACGCGGTTTTCGTCGGAATCGGTCGAGTAGTAGTTGTCGAACGAAATGCCGAAGCTGTCGAAGTCGCGCTTGTGTTCCAGCCACACGCGATCGATCAGCTGTTTCGGCGTCAGTCCTTCTTTTTCCGCGCGCAGCATGACCGGCGTGCCGTGCGTGTCGTCGGCGCCGACGTAGTAGACCTCATGACCGTGCATTCGCAGCGCCCGGACCCAGATGTCCGTCTGGATATATTCGACCAGATGGCCGATATGAATCTGCCCGTTCGCATACGGAAGGGCCGACGTGACGAGAATCTGACGGCGGCCGGACGGCGCGCCTGCGGGGAGGTCGGTGGCGGGTGCTGACATAAGGATCGGGGTGCCTGCGGTGGGACGAAACGATGATTTTAGCAGGGCGCACGCCGCACGCGGGCCAGGCGCGGCGGGCTGGACGAGCGGAGCAGAAGGGGATGGGCGCTGCGGTGAGGGACAACCGGGGGCGACGCCTCGCGAGCGAGATGTAAAACCGCGCGGGCAAAAAAAAACCGGGGTCGATAAACCCCGGAGCAACAACGACAAGAGGAGAATGGTGACGTGACGGCTTCGCCAGTCACGTACCGTAAAGACAGACCGCGGATTTTCCGTAGAGTTCGAAATTTTTTTCGATTTACCGACAAACCGGTCCGGCGGCTCATTCCGGACGCCAGCCGGGCTCGTTTGGCCGCAACGCCCGGCCCGCCCGGCGGCGCCTTCTCCTGTTGACTTGCGCTTATTGCGTCGCGTGCTGGGCGGTGGCGCGCAGGTAGATCTCGACGCGACGGTTCGCCGCACGGCCGGCTTCGGTGTTGTTGTCGGCGATCGGCTGGTTCGGGCCCATGCCGGTCGCCGACAGGCGCTGCGGCGCGATACCGCGTTGCGTCAGATAGCCGGTCACGCTCTGCGCGCGGTTGACCGACAGCGTCTGGTTGTATTGCAGCGAGCCGGTGTTGTCCGTATGGCCGACGACCGATGCGACGACTTCCGGATTCTGCTCCAGCGTCTGGGCGAGCTGGTCGAGCACCGGCGCGAACGTCGGCTTGATCGCGTAGCTGCTGGTGTCGAACGTGACCGAACTCGGGATGTTCAGCTTGAGCGAGCCGTCCGGCTGCTCGGTGATCTGCGTGCCGGTGCCCTTGGTCGCGCCCGACATGCGGTTGCGGATGTTGTCCCAGTTGTAGCCGGTGATGCCGCCCACCGCGGCGCCGGTCGCCGCGCCGATCGCCGCGCCCTTGCCGCCGCCGAAGATCGCGCCGAGCGCGGCGCCGGCACCGGCGCCCACGCCGGTGCCGACTGCGGTGTTGGTGCCCTGTTGGGTCGCGCAGCCTGCCACCAATGAGCCTGCCACGGCGAGTACGGCCACGCGAGTCATGATTCTTGCATTCATCTTGGTTTCCTTTCGTGTGCGAATAAACCAGCGGGTAGCGGTCAGTCTATGCACCGAACATTACGGCAACGCAGCGACCACCCAGAAAGTTCAGGAACGATTCCTGCGCCTTGCTTCGCGCGGTCCGACAGCGAAGCAGGGTCTTCGGGCACCGTCTGCCGTCAGACACTACAATAATGCCTGAACACGCAGCGATGCGACCCTACGGCGTCCCGCGTGCCCCGAAGGGTGCCCGGCACGTTAGATTTTCGCAATGCCGCATAACAATTTCTTGCAATTCCGCGCCGCGTGGGCGATTCGTCCATCCTCACGCCGCACCTCTTCCCCACGGAGTATCAATGAGTATCGATCGGGCTTTGGTCGACGCCGCTGTCGCGGCCGTCACTGACCCCAACACGGGCGCACCGTACGCGGCCGCGAAGAGCATCCGCAACGTGGTTGTGGAGGGCGACGCGGTCAGCCTTCAGGTGACGCTCGGCTATCCGGCGAAAAGCCAGTTCGACGCGATCCGCCAGCAGTTCGCCGACGCGCTGCGCGCGCTGCCCGGCGTCGCGAACGTGCACGTCGAGGTTTCGCAGCAGATCGCCGCGCACACGGTGCAGCGCGGCGTGAAACTGCTGCCCGGCGTGAAGAACATCGTCGCGGTTGCGTCGGGCAAGGGCGGCGTCGGCAAGAGCACGACCGCCGTGAATCTCGCGATCGCGCTGGCGAGCGAGGGCGCGTCGGTCGGCATTCTCGACGCCGACATCTACGGTCCGTCGCTGCCCACCATGCTCGGTATCGAGGGCCGCCCTGAATCGCCGGACGACAAATCGATGAACCCGATAACCGGCCACGGCGTGCAGGCCAACTCGATCGGCTTCCTGATCGAGGCGGACAACCCGATGGTATGGCGCGGCCCGATGGCGACCTCGGCGCTCGAACAGCTGCTGCGCCAGACCAACTGGCACGAACTCGACTACCTGATCGTCGACATGCCGCCCGGCACCGGCGACATCCAGCTGACGCTCGCGCAGCGCGTGCCGGTCACGGGCGCCGTGATCGTCACGACGCCGCAGGACATCGCGCTGCTCGACGCGAAGAAGGGCCTCAAGATGTTCGAGAAGGTCGGCATCCCGATCCTCGGCATCGTCGAGAACATGGGTCTGCACATCTGCTCGAACTGCGGCCACGAGGAGCACATCTTCGGCGCCGGCGGCGCCGAGCGCATGAGCAAGGAGTATGGCGTCGACGTGCTCGGCAGCCTGCCGCTCGACATCACGATCCGCGAGCAGGCCGATTCGGGCCATCCGACGGTCGCCGCAGACCCGAACGGGCGCATCGCGGAGATCTATCGCTCGATCGCGCGCAAGGTCGCGGTGCATATCGCCGAACGCGCGCGTGACATGAGCTCGAAGTTTCCGAACATCGTCGTGCAGAACACCTGAGCGGCCGTCCGGGCAAGGGATTAGGGGCGATCTCGATCCCTATTTTCATGAGCTCTCGCGGTATCATGTCGACTTCACGGGTTCGGCTCGGCGGCCGCAGGGGCGGCCGCCAGGCCGACAAGAGGATCGCATGGGAAAACGAATCGACGGGCACGCGGTACATGCGTTCATCGTCCTGACTGCCGGCTGTGTGCTGTTGAGCGGCTGTGGCGTCTTCCTGAGACCACAGGAAAAGCGCGCCGACGCGCAGTTACTGCCCACCGTAGGCAATCAGGCACACGGCCTCGTGACCTTTATCGAGCGCTCGGACGGCGTGCAGGTCACCTACAATCTCACCGGCTTGCCGCCCAATAGCGACCACGCGCTGCAGGTGCACGAGCGCGGCGACTGCAACGCCGCCGACGGCTCAAGCGCCGGTCCGGTGTTTTCGCCGGCGGCCGAACGGCTCAAGGCCGGCGCGCGCGTCGAGGGCGATCTCGGCAACATCCATGCGGACGCGAACGGCGTGGCCACCGGCTTCATCGTCGCGCCGGACGTCGCGCTCGACGGCATCCGCTCGGTGCTGCAGCGCGCAGTTTTGCTGCACCGCGACGCGACCGATCCCTACGCGTACCCTCAGCACGGCGCCGGCACGGCCATCGCCTGCGGCGTGATTCGCCAGCAGTGAACGGCGGGCGCGCTTTCGCCGCCAGGCCACCGCTCGGTGGCATACATGACGCCATCGGCGGCAGCGATTCCGTGATCGCGTAAAATAAGCGGCCTTCGCCGGCTGAGCGCCGCAGCGCCGCCGGCAGTTTTCATCTATCTTTTCGTCACACCTGACATTCACGTCGAGCAGCGTTCACCTATGACCATCAAATCTGACAAGTGGATCCGGCGCATGGCCGAGTCGCACAAGATGATCGAGCCGTTTGCGCCCGATCAGGTTCGCGTCTCACAAGACGGCCGGAAGATTGTCAGCTACGGCACCTCGAGCTACGGCTACGACATCCGCTGCGCCGACGAATTCAAGATCTTCACCAACATCAACTCGACGATCGTCGATCCGAAGAATTTCGACGAGAAGTCGTTCGTCGATTTCAAGGGCGACGTCTGCATCATCCCGCCGAATTCGTTCGCGCTCGCGCGCACGGTCGAGTACTTCCGCATTCCGCGCAGCGTGCTGACCGTCTGCCTCGGTAAATCGACGTATGCGCGCTGCGGGATCATCGTCAACGTGACGCCGTTCGAGCCGGAATGGGAAGGGCACGTCACGCTCGAATTCTCGAATACGACACCTTTGCCTGCGAAAATCTACGCGAACGAAGGCGTCGCCCAGGTGCTTTTCTTCGAAAGCGATGAGATTTGTGAAACGTCGTACGCGGATCGCGGCGGCAAGTATCAAGGTCAGCACGGCGTCACGTTGCCGAAGACCTGACGTCGGCAGCGTCCCGACCCACCAGTTATTCGGGTGACCGCTGCGCTTTCTACATAACGCAGCGGTCGTTTTCTTTTTGGAGAATCGCCCATGAAGTTCCGTTTCCCCGTCGTCATCATCGACGAAGATTTCCGCTCCGAGAACATCTCGGGTTCCGGCATCCGGGCTTTGGCCGAAGCCATCGAGAAAGAAGGCGCGGAAGTGCTCGGGTTGACGAGCTACGGCGATCTGACCTCGTTCGCGCAGCAGTCGAGCCGCGCGTCGTGCTTCATCCTGTCGATCGACGACGACGAACTGCTGCCGTACGTCGACAACGTGGTCGTCGAAGGCGAGACACCCGAGCTAGCGGCCGCGATCGTCGCGCTGCGCGCGTTCGTGACCGAAGTGCGCCGTCGCAATGCCGATATCCCGATCTTCCTGTACGGCGAGACGCGCACCTCGCGCCATCTGCCGAACGACATCCTGCGCGAACTGCACGGCTTCATCCACATGTTCGAGGACACGCCGGAGTTCGTCGCGCGCCATATCATCCGCGAGGCGAAGGTGTACCTGGATTCGCTCGCGCCGCCGTTCTTCAAGGAACTGGTGCAGTACGCGGAAGAGGGTTCGTACTCGTGGCACTGCCCGGGCCACTCGGGCGGCGTCGCGTTCCTGAAGAGCCCGCTCGGCCAGATGTTCCACCAGTTCTTCGGCGAGAACATGCTGCGCGCCGACGTCTGCAACGCGGTCGACGAACTCGGCCAGCTGCTCGACCACACCGGTCCGGTCGCGGCCTCGGAGCGCAACGCCGCGCGCATCTTCAGCGCCGACCATGTGTTCTTCGTGACCAACGGCACGTCGACGTCGAACAAGATCGTCTGGCACGGCACGGTTGCGCCGGGCGACATCGTGCTGGTCGACCGCAACTGCCACAAGTCGATCCTGCACGCGATCACGATGACCGGCGCGATTCCGGTGTTCCTGACGCCGACGCGCAACAACTTCGGCATCATCGGCCCGATCCCGCGCAGCGAGTTCGAACCGGAGAACATCCGCAAGAAGATCGAGGCGAATCCGTTCGCGCGCGAAGCGCTCGCGAAGAACCCGAAGCTGAAGCCGCGCATCCTGACGATCACGCAAAGCACGTACGACGGCGTGGTCTACAACGTCGAGATGATCAAGGAGATGTTGGGCGAATGGCTCGACACGCTGCACTTCGACGAAGCGTGGCTGCCGCACGCGGAATTCCACGAGTTCTATCAGGACATGCACGCGATCGGCGCGGGCCGTCCGCGCATCGGCGCGATGATCTACGCGACGCACTCCACGCACAAGCTGCTCGCCGGCATCTCGCAGGCGTCGCAGATCGTCGTGCAGGATTCGAAGAACAGCCGCTTCGACAAGCACCGCTTCAACGAGGCCTATCTGATGCATACGTCGACAAGCCCGCAGTACGCGATCATCGCGTCGTGCGACGTGGCCGCGGCGATGATGGAAGCGCCGGGCGGCACTGCGCTGGTCGAGGAGTCGATCGCTGAAGCGCTCGACTTCCGCCGCGCGATGACCAAGGTCGACACCGAATACGGCGACGACTGGTTCTTCAAGGTGTGGGGCCCGGACCAGTTCGCCGAGGAAGGCATCGGCTCGCGCGAAGACTGGATGTTGCGTCCGGACGACGCGTGGCACGGCTTCGGCCCGCTCGCCGAAGGCTTCAACATGCTCGATCCGATCAAGGCGACGATCGTCACGCCGGGTCTCAACATGGACGGCGGCTTCGACGACACCGGCATTCCCGCGGCGATCGTCACGAAGTACCTGGCCGAGCACGGCATCATCGTCGAGAAGACGGGCCTGTACTCGTTCTTCATCATGTTCACGATCGGCATCACGAAGGGCCGCTGGAACTCGATGGTGACCGAGTTGCAGCAGTTCAAGGACGACTACGACACCAACCAGCCGCTGTGGCGCGTGCTGCCCGAGTTCGTCGCGCATCATCCGATGTACGAGCGTGTCGGCCTGCGCGATCTGTGCCAGCAGATCCACGGCGTGTATCGCGCGAACGACATCGCGCGTCTGACGACCGAGATGTACCTGTCGAGCATGGAGCCGGCGATGAAGCCGTCCGACGCATTCGCGAAGCTCGCGCACCGCGAGATCGACCGGGTACCGATCGACGAACTCGAAGGGCGCGTCACGTCGATCCTGTTGACGCCGTATCCGCCGGGCATTCCGCTGCTGATTCCGGGCGAGCGCTTCAACAAGACCATCGTCAACTACCTGCGTTTCGCGCGCGAGTTCAACGAGCGCTTCCCGGGCTTCCATACGGATATCCACGGGCTCGTCGGCGAAATGGTCAACGGGCGCATCGAATATTTCGTCGATTGCGTGCGCATCTGACGATGGCTTGGGTGAAGTTGCTGACGGGCCTGCCCGCCATCGGGCGCTGGCGGCGCGGGGCCGGCGTGCTGGCGTTCGCGCTCGCGGCCGGCACGCTGGTGCTCGGCGCCATCGCGAGTCCGGCGGCGCATGCCGAAGTGGCCGCCGCCGATCCGATCGATGCGGCGATGCGCGCCTGTCTCGCGCGCGCCGACATGTCGACGACGATCGGACAGGTGCAGTGCATGGACAATGCGCGCATCGGCTGGATGGCCGCGGTCGATAGCGCGTACCAGCAGTTGCTCGCGAAGGTGCCGCCCGCGCGGCGCAGGCTGTGGGAAAAGAGCCAGTCGAGCTGGCTCGCGTCGCGCGATGCCGAGAAGCAGTTGCTCGCCGCAGTCTTCGCGACGACCCAGGGCTCGATGTACGTGCTTTCCGAAGCCGACATGCAGCTGCAGCCGGTACGCGACCGCGCGCTCGTGCTGCGCAGCGCGCTCGCCGATGCGAGCGGTCCGGCGCCGCGCCGGCCGCGCGCGTGCAACGCCGATGCGCGCTGCGAACACGCGATGTTTGATCTGAACCGCTACTACCGTGTGCTCGAATCGAAGATGCCGGCGAAGTCGCGGCCCACGCTGGTGCACGCGCAACGCGCGTGGAATGCGTATCTGACGGCATCGACGCCGCTCGTGGACGAACGCGGACGAATCGACATCATCGGCGCGCGCGTCGCGACGATCAAACGGCTCTCCGAAACGGCCGGCAACCACTGACGGCCGCCGAGCGGCGCGACCCGCCGCAGCTTCAATCCCATTGAACACCGTCTGCGCGCGGCTGCGGCGGCGCGAGCGCCGGCTCGCCGCGCAGATCGCGCATCGCATCCTCGATGATCGTGGACATCGTGTTGAGCGCGAGGTCGTTGTCGTCGGTGCCGAACGGCTCTTCGAGTTGCGACGCGATCGCTTCGTGCGCCATGAACGTGTACGCGACGAACACCGCGAACACCGGCGTGAAAATGCCGATGCTGTTGACGAGCCCGAACGGCAGCGACGCGCAGAAGAAGTACACGGTGCGGTGGATCATCACCGAATACGCGAACGGCAACGGCGTCGAAGCGATGCGCTCGCAGCCGCCGATCACGTCCGATAGTCCGTTCAGATTGCGGTCGAACGCGAGCACCGTGATCGGATCGAGTGCGCCCGCGCGCGCCGCGCGCTGCACCCATTCGCCGAGGCACAGCATCAGCGTGGCCGGCTTGTAGCGCGATCCCATTACACGTTCGAACAGTGCGCCCGGCAGCCGCGCGGCAAGGTCGTCGCGGGCTTCGGTCTTGCGCAACTGGTGACGCAGCGCATGCGGAAGCGCGCTCAGTATCGCCAGAAACGCGGCGGCTTCCTCTTTGGGCAATTCGCGCGACGGCAGCGTCAGCGCCTGGCGCGTCAGCGAGCGCGACTCATTGAGCAATTGCCCCCACAGCTTGCGCGCTTCCCACCAGCGGTCGTAGCTCGCGTTGTTGCGAAAGCCGAGAAACACCGCGAGCGCAATGCCGACCAGCGAGAACGGCGCGATCGAGTTCAGGTTCAGGCTGACGGGCAGCAGATGATCGTGCGCGGCGAGCGCAATGATCGAGATGACAAAGATCAGGAAAAGCCGCGGCAGCAACTGCGGCAGCACCGAGCCGCGCCACGCGAGCAGCATGCGGAACCAGTGGAGATGCGGGCGAATGATCATGGACGCGCGGTTCGTCTGAAGCGATAGAGCGCTTATTATCGATCGCTTTTCGCGTCCCCCGAACAGAAAACCCGCGGCGTGCGCATCACAGACGATGCACACGCCGCGGGTTCGTTCACCGCAAGCGCAGCGGGACAGCAGCTAACCGCGCGTCAGTCGCGCGCCGACGAAGCCGCGCCGTGGCTCAGCCAGTCGAGTACGGCCGTTGCGTCGTCGTCGGCGCCTTCGCGCGCTTTCTCGACCGTCTCGGCCACCTCATCGCTCGGCACCGCGCGGCGAATCGCCACGCCGACCGCCAGAATGTCGATCATCACGAGGTGCAGGATGCGCGAGATCATCGACAGTTGCGACTCGCGAATCTCGATGTGATCGGTTTCCAGCGCGACGGTCGCGCGCTTCGCGAGCGGCGTGTTGCTCGAGGTGATCGCGATCACCTGCGCGCCGGCCTGCATCGCGACGTCGAGCACGCGCAGCAGCTCGGGCGCGCGCCCCGACTTCGACACCGCGACGATCACGTCGCCCTTGCCGAGCAGCGCGGCCGAGGCCGCCTGCATGTACAGGTCACCATACGCGATGGTCGGAATACCGAAGCGGAAGAATTTGTAGTGCGCGTCCTGCGCGACGATGTTCGAATTGCCGAGCCCGTAGAACTCGATGCGCCGCGCGCCGTTCAGCAGGTCGATCGCGCGCTCCACGTGCTCGAAGTTCAGATGCTCGCGCAACTGCAGGATCGCCGACACCGTGTTGTCGAGCACCTTCGCGCCGAAATCGGTCGCGGTGTCGCCGAGATGCACCTGGCTGTGGCTGACCGGAATCGTGCCGGTCAAGCCGGTCGCGAGCTTCAGCTTGAAATCCGACAACCCCTGGCAGCCGAGCGAGCGGCAGAAGCGGATCACGGTCGGCTGACTGACGTCGGCCTTGCGCGCGATGTCGACGATCGGATCGTTGATGATCGAACGCGGATGGTTCAGCGCGAGATCGGCGACGCGGCGCTCGGCCGGCGTCAGCGCGTCGCGCATCTGGCGAATCCGCTCGAACACCGCCGACGAGCTGCCGCCCGCGCGGTTCGACAGCTGCTCCGCGAGAATCGCCGATACGCCGAGAAACGCTGGGTATTCGGCGGTGATCACATAGGTCGGCACGTTCTGCAGATACGCCTCGAAGCGGCCCTTCGCCTCGAAGCGCTTGCGGAACGACGAACGCGCGAACAACTCGCCGAGGCGCGGCACCACACCGCCGCCGATATAGATGCCGCCGAGCGCGCCGAGCGTCACCGCGATATTCCCGGCGAAGGTGCCGAGAATGCCGCAGAACACGTCGACCGATTCGGCCGCGAGCGGCTCGCCTTCGTGCGCGCGCTTGACCACCTCGGCCGGATTGACGCTGGCCGGCACGCGTTTCTTGTCGCGGCCCGCGAGCGCGCGATAGATCACCTCGAGGCCCGGACCCGCGGCCACCCGTTCGAACGACACGTGCGACCACTTCTTGCGCGCGTAGTGCAGCACGATCTCTTCGCGTTCGTCGGCGGGCGCGAAGGTGGCGTGGCCGCCTTCGCTGCCGAGCGCGATCCAGCGGTCGTCGGCGGGGATCAGGCCCGACACGCCCATGCCGGTGCCGGGGCCGAGCAGGCCGATCACGCTGTTGGGCCGGCGCTGGCCGCCGCCCACCTGCACGCGCTGCGTGTCGGTGAGACCGGGCAGCGCCATCGCGAGCGCGGTGAAGTCGTTGACGACGAGCAGCGTGTCGAAGCCGAGCGTGCGGCGCGTCGCTTCGATCGAAAAGGTCCAGTCGTGATTGGTCATGCTGACCTGGTCGCCGTCGACCGGGTTCGCAATCGCGATCGCCGCGTGATTGACGCGGCCGATCTTCGTGTCCCTCAGATACTTCTTGATGACGTCGGCGACGCTCGGATACTCGGCGCAAGGATAGACCTGCACCGAACCGATTTCGCCGGGGCCCGTCTCGAGCGCGAAACGCGCATTGGTACCGCCGATGTCGGCCAGCAGCCTCGGTCCATCGGCGTGCTGGGCCGCCCCCGGCACAGCTTTAGTTTGCACACCAGTAGACATCGAGTCTCACTCCCTTGTCGTTTGCCAGTTGCGAGATGGCATTTTTTTGTAGCGCAGCGGATGCGGCGTTGAGCACGTCCATCTTGCGCGGTCCTGCGATCAGCAGAAACAGATGCTTCACGTCCTTCAGCGCGGACAGCGACCAGCTCACCCGCGCGTGCGGCGCGGCGCCCGGATGCACGGCGACGAAACGCTCGGTCGTGGTGATCGCGTGATCCCATTCGGGCGCGTCGGCGAAGATCGACGCGGTGTGGCCGTCTTCGCCCATGCCCAGCACCGCGACGTCGGGCGCCGTGGCAAAGCGCGCGTCCGCGTTCAGCGCGGCGACGTGCGAGTGCAGATCCTGGCTGGTGTCGACGAGCGGCCAGAAGGTCGCTTGTTGCGCGGCGTTCTGCAGCAACGTGGCGCGCGCGAGCTGCGCGTTGCTCGCGCTATCGGTCTCCGGCACCCAGCGGTCGTCGACCAGCGTGATCGCGATGCGGGGCCAGTCGAACGTCTGCGTCGACAACGTTTGCAGAAACGGACGCGGGCTGCTGCCGCCGGACACGGCCAGCATGGCCGGGCGCGCGAGCGGGGTTGACGTGCCGGTGCCGGCTGCCTGTGCGGCAAGCGACGCATGTAACGCATCGCCCACCGCTTTCGCCAGCGCGTCGGATTGGGCGCGCTGGTCGTCGAAAGCGTGAAGCTCGATCACTTCTCCTCCGTGCTGCATTCTTGTTGGATCTGCGGAATCAGCCTGACAGCTCTCGCGCGATGCCTGCATGGCGGGGTGGCCCGCAGACGCCTGACGCGATACCGGCGCGACTCCGTTCAGTTCGTCGGTGGTGTTGCCGTCGCCGCGCGCCGAGATGTTCATCGCGCGCGGCGCCGTCCGTCAATTCATCAAACTCAATTCTCTTCTTCGAGCCAGCAGGTGCCGTGCTGGGCGAGCATCGCGCTCGCCGCGGCCGGTCCCCACGTGCCCGCCGCGTACGGCTTGGGCGGCTTGGTGGAGGCCTTCCATTCGTTCAGGATCGGCTCGACCCAACGCCACGCGGCTTCCTGTTCGTCGCGCCGCACGAACAGCGCGAGGCGCCCGTGAATCACGTCGAGCAGCAGCCGTTGATACGCCTCCATCTGGCCTTCGCGGAAGAACCGGTCGAACGCGAGATCGAGGTATACGCTCGCGAGGTTCATACCCTCGCCGGGCTGCTTCGCGAGACAGTACAGACGGATCGTCTCGTTCGGCTGCAGCCGGATCACGAGGCGGTTCGCGCCCGCGCGCAGCGCCGACGCGCCAAGCGCCGAATGCGGCACCGCACGGAAGTTCACGACGATCTCGGCGACGCGATCGGCGAGCCGCTTGCCGGTGCGCAGAAAAAACGGCACGCCGGCCCAGCGCCAGTTCTCGATCTCGACCTTCAGCGCGACGAAGGTCTCGGTCGAGCTATCCGGCTTCACGCCTTGCTCGGTCGCGTAGGCCGGCACCGTGTTGCCGCGGATCACGCCCGAATGATACTGGCCGCGCACCGCGACCTTGCGGATTTCCTGCGAATCGACCGGTTTTAGCGCGCGCAGCACGCGCAGCTTTTCGTCGCGAACCGAGTCGGAGTCCATCGAGTGGGGCGGCTCCATCGCGACGATCGACAGCAGCTGCAGCAGGTGGTTCTGCACCATGTCGCGCAGCGCGCCAGTATTGTCGTAGAAATCGCCGCGCGCTTCGACACCGAGTTCCTCGGCGATCGTGATCTGGATGCTCTCCACCCACTCGCGGCGCCACAGCGGTTCGAACAGCGCATTGCCGAAACGCAGCGCGAGCAGGTTCTGCACCGGCTCCTTGCCGAGGTAATGGTCGATCCGGTAGATCTGCTCTTCCGCGAAGATTTCGCCGACCGCGTCATTGATCGCATTCGACGACTTCAGATCGTAGCCGAGCGGCTTCTCGAGCACGATGCGCGCGTTGTTATTCAGACCCACCGCGGCGAGCGCATGGCAGATCGGCACGAACAGCGACGGACCGGTCGCCAGATAGAACACGCGGATGCCGGGCATATCCTGGATCGCGTCGCGCAGTTGCGCGAAGTCATCCGGATTGCCGAGATCGATCTTCACGAACTCGATGCGCGCGAGGAAGCTCGTCCACGCGGCTTCGTCGAGGCCGTTTTTCGACACGTGCGGCTTGACGTGCCCCTCGACCCACTGCAGGTACTCGCCGCGATCCGCGATGTGCCGCGCGACCGCGACGATCTTGCCGTTGTCGGCGAGCATGCCGCCCGCGCGGTGCGCCTCGAACAGCGCGGGCAGGATCTTGCGCATCGACAGATCGCCGGTGCCGCCGAAGAGAACGAAGGTGAAGCTTGAGTCGGTATGCATGAGTCTCCGTCGATGTCCTGAAAGGCCGCCGCGCTGATCGGACACTGCACGTGCAGCGACCCGGAAAAGCGACCGTAGTCCAATAAAATATTTTTTGACACTGAATTGTAGTTTAACTACAATCCAAATCAAGAGGTAGCGTTAATTCGAAGAAAAAAGCGTGTGCTGTGCAGACGAAATGCACGCTTTTTGCGAATCGGCGGGCGTCCCCGGCATGCGAACGGACAATGGGGCAACGCTTTCCGGTACGCGCCAGCAGGGTGCCGGCGGACCTTACGGAAAGTCGGGGAGTCGACGGGCCTGCGGATCGTTTCCGTGGCCGACGTCAGGCTGGCGTCGGATTGGTGTATGAGGTACCTCGAGTCTGCCGCGCGACGCGGGCAGGCAAAAATCAAAAGAGGAGACAGTCAGTTGCATCCCGAACCACTCACCTCTTGAGCGTCCAGCGGCCGGACATCGGTCCGCCGGCACATGCCCTCGCGCATGCGCCCGACCGTGCTCGATCGCCCGGTGTTTTGCCTGTTAGAACCAACCACAGCACCCTGGCGACATCAGGGGCCATTCGTTTTTTTGTTCAGGTGTCTGGAGGAGATAAGCAATGAAATTTCGCGCGATCATGGGCGCTCTGTGCGCTGCGGGTCTGATGTGTGGCGTGTCGGCCGTGCAGGCCGCCGAGTCGATCGAAGTGCTGCACTGGTGGACTTCGGGCGGCGAATCCAAGGCCGTCGGCGTCCTCAAGGACGACATGACGAAGCAGGGCTACACGTGGAAGGACTTCGCGGTCGCAGGCGGCGCTGGCGCGGCTGCGATGACGGCACTGAAGACGCAGGTGATCTCGGGCAACGCGCCGAGCGCCGCGCAGATCAAGGGTCCGCTGATCCAGGACTGGGCTTCGCAGGGCGTGCTGGTGCCGATCGACTCGGTCGCGGGCGACTGGAAGAAGAACCTGCCGCCGCAAATCGACAAGATCATGCAAGCGGACGGCCACTATGTCGGCGCGCCGTTCTCGGTGCATCGCGTGAACTGGCTGTACATCAACAAGGCAGCGCTGGACAAGGCGGGCGGCAAGGTGCCGACCACGTGGCCTGAGTTCTTCGCGGTGGCCGACAAGATGAAGGCCGCGGGCATCCAGCCGATCGCGATGGGCGGCCAGCCGTGGCAAGACCTGACGCTGTGGGAAGACGTCGTGCTGTCGGAAGGCGCGGACTTCTACAAGAAGGCGCTCGTCGACCTCGACGAGAAGACGCTGACCTCGGAGAAGATGGTTCAGGTGTTCGACACGGTCCGCAAGATCCAGGGCTACTTCGACGCGGGCCGCACGGGCCGTGACTGGAACCTCGCCACGGCGATGGTCATCAACGGCAAGGCCGGCATGCAGTTCATGGGCGACTGGGCGAAGGGCGAGTTCACCAACGCCGGCAAGAAGTCGGGCACGGACTACATCTGCGCGGTGGTGCCGCAAACGGACAAGGCGTACACGTTCAACGTCGACTCGTTCGTGTTCTTCCAGCAGAAGGGCCAGAAGGCGGCGACGCCGGGCCAGCTCTCGCTCGCCAAGACGATCATGTCGCCGGAGTTCCAGGAGCAGTTCAGCCTGTACAAGGGTTCGATCCCGGTGCGTCTCGGCGTGCCGATGGACAAGTTCGACGACTGCGCGAAGAAGTCGTACGCGGATGAGCAGATCGCGATCAAGGCCGGCGGTTATGTGCCGTCGCTCGCTCACGGCATGGCTCAGCCGGATGCCGCTGCAGGCGCGATCTCCGACGTCGTGACGAAGTTCATGAACTCGCAGCAAGATTCGAAGACCGCGGTTCAGGCTCTCGCGAAGGCAGCGAAGACCAAGTAAGCGTAGGTACGAAGCGTTGCGCCCGGCCGCTTGCATCTGAAGCGCCGGGCGCGCCCTTCGGGCCGTGTCGGGTCGGACCTCGAGCTGCTTCGGTTCGCAGCGCAGTCCGGCACGACGCGGCTTACCCGGGTTTCATGGAGTCACACCCAGGCCGTCGCGGTCCCGCGCCATGTGCGCACGGGCAGCCCGGCGGTACAGTTTCAGCAGGAGTCGAGTAGTGACTGCTTCCATCAGCGGGAACGGGAAAACGGCCACCGTCGCCCGCCGCACGTCGCCCATGGCGGCCCTTGCCGATCGCTATATTCCGAAGCTGGTGCTCGCACCCAGCGTCGTGATCAGCCTGATCTTCGTGTATGGCTTTATCGCAATCACCGGCTATCTGTCGCTGTCTACTTCGCGACTGATGCCTCGTTGGGAATTCGCGGGTCTCGACCGCTATCGCGAGCTGTTCCAGAACGACGTGTTCTGGACTTCGGCCGAGAACCTCGGCTGGTTCGGCATTCCGTTCATCGGTATCTGCATCGGTCTGGGTCTGTTGCTTGCGATCCTGCTCGATCAGCAGATCCGCAACGAAGGCGCGCTGCGCGCCGTGTTCCTTTATCCGATGGCGCTGTCGTTCATCGTGACCGGCACCGCGTGGCAATGGATTCTGTCGCCGGGCATCGGCATCGAAAAGGTGTTTCACGACTGGGGCTGGACGAGCTTCGAGTTCAACTGGCTCGGCGACCCGGACCGGGCGATCTTCTGTATCGTGATCGCCGCGGTCTGGCAGTCCACCGGCTTCGTGATGGCGCTGTTCCTCGCCGGTTTGCGCGGCGTCGACAGTGAAATCTTCAAGGCCGCGCAGATGGACGGCGCGGGCCTGCCGACCATCTACCGCAAGATCGTGATTCCGAGCATGCGGCCGGTGTTCTTCTCCGTGCTGCTGATTCTTTGCCACATCACCATCAAGACGTTCGACCTGGTCGTCGCGCTGACCGCCGGCGGTCCGGGCACGTCGTCGTCGCTGCCGGCCATCTTCATGTACACGTTTTCGTTTAATCGCGGGCAGCTCGGCGTCGGCGCGGCCTCGTCGATCATGATGCTCGCCACCGTGGTGGCCGTGCTCGTGCCGCTGATGTATCTGGAATCGAGGAGCACCCGCAATGCAACCTAAGATGACGATGAGCCGTGCCGTCATTTACGCGGCCCTGCTTCTGTTCGCGCTGTACTTCCTGTTTCCGCTGTACGTGATGCTGTCCACATCATTCAAGGACATCGATCAGCTGCGCACCGGCAACCTGCTGACGCCGCCGACGAGCTGGACCTTCGCGCCGTGGGTCAAGGCGTGGAGCGGCGCGTGTACGGGGGTGCGTTGCGAAGGCATGCAGCCGTTCTTCATGAACTCGGTGCGCATGGTGATTCCGGCCGTGCTGATCTCGTCGATCATCGGCGCGTTCAACGGCTACGTGCTCACGCACTGGCGTTTCCGCGGCGCCGATCCGATCTTCACGATGCTGCTGGTCGGCTGCTTCATCCCGTTCCAGGCGATCCTGCTGCCGATGGCGCGCCTCGAAGGCATCCTCGGCCTGTCGAACACGGTGAGCGGTCTGGTGCTCGTGCACGTGATCTACGGTATCGCGTTCACGACGATGTTCTTCCGCAACTTCTACGTGAGCGTGCCGGCTGAACTCGTGAAGGCCGCGCGTATCGACGGTGCGGGCTTCTTCACGATCTTCACGAAGATTCTGCTGCCGGTGTCGCTGCCGATCTTCATGGTGTGCCTGATCTGGCAATTCACGCAGATCTGGAACGACTTCCTGTTCGGTATCGTGTTCTCCGGCGTCGATTCGATGCCGATCACCGTGGCGCTGAACAATCTCGTGAACACCTCGACCGGCGTGAAGGAATACAACGTGGACATGGCCGGCGCGATCATCGCGGCGCTGCCCACGCTGCTCGTCTACATCATCGCCGGACGTTACTTCGTGCGCGGCCTGACCGCGGGCGCGGTGAAGGGTTAAATCATCGTAGAGCGACGGCGTTTCACCGAATGCGTGCCGCCGTCACCTGACAAGACGTTTTCAAGCAGTACCAGAGACTAGAGGATTCACAGCATGGCAAGCCTTTCCATCCGTGACGTGTACAAGACCTACCCGAACGGGGTGCCGGTTCTGAAGGGTGTCAACATCGACATCGAAGACGGCCAGTTCCTGATTCTGGTCGGCGGCTCGGGCTGCGGTAAGTCGACGCTGCTCAACATGATTGCCGGTCTCGAAACCGTGACCAAGGGCGAGATCCAGATCGACGGCAAGACCGTCAACAACCTGTCGCCGAAAGATCGCGACATCGCGATGGTGTTCCAGTCGTACGCGCTGTATCCGTCGATGACGGTGCGCGACAACATCTCGTTCGGGCTGAACATCCGCAAGGTGCCGAAGCAGGAGCAGACGCAGATCGTCGAGCGCGTGTCGAACACGCTGCAGATCAAGCATCTGCTCGACCGCAAGCCGGGTCAGCTGTCGGGCGGCCAGCGTCAGCGCGTCGCGATGGGCCGCGCACTGGCGCGCGATCCGGTGATGTTCCTGTTCGACGAGCCGCTGTCGAACCTCGACGCGAAGCTGCGTATCGAGATGCGCTCGGAAATCAAGCTGCTGCATCAGCGCCTCGGCACGACGATCGTCTACGTGACGCACGATCAGATCGAAGCGATGACGCTCGGCGACCGCATCGCGGTGATGAAGGACGGCATCGTCCAGCAGTTCGGCGCGCCGCAGGAAATCTACGACTCGCCGTCGAACCTGTTCGTCGCGGGCTTCATCGGCGCGCCTCCGATGAACTTCATCGAAGGCAAGCTGGTCGAGCAGGGCTCGGGTGTCGGCATCGAACTCGATACGGGCATCGCGCGCAAGGTGCTGGTGCTGCCGTTCGATTCAGCGAAGGTGCGCTCGCACATCGGCAACAACGTGATTCTCGGTCTGCGTCCGGAGCGCATCACCGATGCGCGCAGCGCGCACGGCGACGACTCGAAGCTGCAGCCGGTCGAAGTGAAGGTCGACGTGATCGAGCCGACCGGTCCGGACACGCTGGTGTTCGCACAGGTCAACGGCAAGCGCATCGTGAGCCGCGTGCACCCGGCGTCGAACCCGCAGCCGGAGAAGAATGCGACGCTGCTGTTCGATACGTCGAAGGCGGTGCTGTTCGATCCGTCGAATGAAGAGCGGATTGCGTAAGCGGTCGCATACGCGCTAGAGACGTCGCATCAGAAAAGCCCCATGCGTTCAGTTGCGCATGGGGCTTTTGCTTTTGGAGCCGTCATGCCGACTCGGGCAAACGCAAATCCGGATTGCTGCGCGCGAGCTCGCCGACCCAATCGATGAACGCGCGCAGCCGCGAACTCAGATTGCGGCGATGCGCATACAGGATCGACAGCGGCGTGCCGGGGCTCGTGTAGTTGCCGAGAATCTCCGTGAGCGCGCCTTGCTCGATCAGCTCGGCGACCATGAAGCGCGACGGCTGGATGATGCCGTGGCCCAGCACGCCCGCGGTGATGTAGACCGAGCCGTCGTTGACGGCGAGCGTGCTATCCATCGCGACGCGCTCGATTTCGCCGTCCACTTCGAATTCGAACGGGAAGGTGCGGCCGCTGCGCGCGGACACGTAGTTGACCGCGCGATGCTCGCCGAGGTCGGCCAGCGTGGTCGGCGTGCCGAACTTCTGCAGATACGCCGGAGACGCGCATGTGACGATGCGCGCAAGCCCGATGCGCTTCGCGACGAGGCTCGACTCTTCGAGCGTGCCCATGCGGATCACGCAATCGACGCCGTCCTGAATCAGATCGATGTTGCGATCCGCGAGACCGAGACGTACGTCGATCGCGGGATATTGTTCGTAGAAGTCGTCGAGCGCGGGCAGCAGCAGCGAGCGCGCGAGCGTGCCGGACGTGTCGACGCGGATCGTGCCGGCCGGATTCTCACGCTTGTTCGATAGCGACGACTCGGCATCGGCGACGTCGGCGAGAATGCGCACGCAGCGCTCGTAGAACGACGCGCCGTCTTCGGTCACGCTGACCTGGCGCGTCGAGCGGTTCAGGAGGCGCACGCCGACGTGTTCCTCGAGCGCCTGGATCGTGCGGCTGACCTTCGCGCGCGGCAGATCGAGCGATTCCGAAACCTTGGTGAAGCTGTTCGCTTCGACCACGCGCGTGAAGATCTCCATCGCTTCGAAACGGTCCATAGGGTGCCTTGTGGTGGTGAGCCAAGAGAAGAGCGGGGCAGGTTTGCGACACGACACGAAGTCTACAGCCACGAAATCAGGTTGTCTGCCGCGCCTCTTTCGCGCGAATCAGCCACCGCCGCTCGCGGCTCAATCCCGGTCCGGCGCGCCGAGCGGAAATAGCGGCCGATACGGCCGCGCCTCGTCGACCGCGCGGGCGAACGACGGCCGCGCGAGCAGCCGCTGCCGGTACGCGCGCACGTGCGCGAACGCGGGGTCGATCGGATGCGTCCAGTCGGCGTAGAACAGGAACGGGGCGGCGCCGCAGTCGGCGAGGCTGAAGCTGTCGCCAGCGGCCCATTCGCGCTCGGCCATGTGGCGATTGAGCCAGGCGTAAGCGGTGTCGAGCATCGCGCGCGCATCGGCGACGCCACGCGCGTCGCGCTCGGATTCGGGGCGCAGGCTATCGAACACGACCTTTTGCTGCGGCGTCGAAATGTAGTTGTCGAAGAAGCGGTCCAGCATGCGCACCTCGAGCGCGGCGCGCGGGTCGGCCGGCAACAACGCGACAGGCCCCGGATAGTGCAGGCCCAGATATTCGATGATGATGGTCGCCTCGACCACCGTGCGCCCGCCGTCGACGAGCACCGGGAAGCGCTTGATCGGCCACAGCGCGGCGAATTCGGCCATGATCTGCGGGTCGTCGTATGCGAGCACGCGCATCTCGAACGGCGTGTGGTTTTCGTACAACGCGGTCAGGGCCTTCTGGCAGTACGACGAGAACGGATGGGCATAAAGCTTCAGGGGCATCGCGATCACCTTTGAAGGTTGCACAGCACGAATCCACGGTGGCGGCGAGAGCCACCGCGCGACGGCCGGGCTGGCCGTTTACCCCACGACGAACGACGGCCGAAAAAATCGACCTCAGACCTTCACGTTTGCCCCATGCGGCGGCAACGACCCCGGCTGCAGCAGCACGACCACCGCGCCGGCGCCGCCGTCATGCGGGCGCGCCTGACAGAACGCGATCACTTCGGCTTTCTGCACGAGCCACGCGCGCACCTTGCCTTTCAGCACCGGCTCCTTGCCGATCGACCCCAAACCCTTGCCGTGAATCACGCGCAGGCAGCGCAGGCCGCGCTTGACCGATTCGCGAATGAATTCCGCGAGCGCCTCGCGTGCTTCTTCGCGCCGCATGCCATGCAGGTCGATCTGCGCCTGCACGATCCAGTCGCCACGCCGCAGCTTGCGCACGACGTCGCGGCTCACGCCGGGGCGGCAATACGACAGCGTTTCGTCGGTTTCCAGCAGCACTTCGGGGTCGAATTCGTCGGAGATCGCTTCGTGCAGCACCGCTTCCTCATCGAGCAGCGTCTGCACCGGCAGCGGCGGCGGGGGATTGCGCGTGAGCGTCGCACGTGGCGGAATCGCGAGCGGCGCGACTTCGCCGATCTCGCGGCGGAACAGATCGGCGTCGGCGGCCGCTACGCGCTGCGCCGCTCGCGCCGCAGCCTGTTCACGCTCGCGTCGCTCGGCGTCACCCTTCAACGCGTTACGCAACGCGCCGAGCCCGGCGAGCCCGGACGCGCGATCGAGCTTCGGCGCGACGGCGGGTGCAGCCGTCGCGGGCGCGGGGCGCGCGCGGGCCTGCGGACGTTTCGGTTCGTTCGGATGGGGCTGATTCTTCGGCATGTCGGCAATACAGGCGGAAAGGTCGGTGGGTGGTGCGAAGCCGAGGCGGCAAAAACGACAAAGGCCGCCGGCATTGCAGCCGCGGCCTTCGTGAGCCAATGACGGCTGCGCTGCGCGCTACCGTCATTTTACTGTCGCGACCGTGGTCGCGAGTTCGCGCCGCCCGATGGCGGCGCGCCGTGGATCAGCGGATCACCGGTCCGCTTCCGCGCTCATCGCGTGCTCGCCGGCCATCTCGTTGATGGTCTCGAGATAGCGCTGCGCATCCAGTGCGGCCATACAGCCGGTGCCCGCGCTCGTGATCGCCTGGCGATAGATATGGTCCTGCACGTCGCCGGCGGCGAACACACCCGGCACGCTGGTCGCGGTCGCGAAACCGTTCAGGCCGCCCTTGGTGATGATGTAGCCGTTCTTCATCTCGAGCTGGCCTTCGAAGATGTCCGTGTTCGGCTTGTGACCGATCGCGACGAACAGGCCCTGCAGCGCGATGTCAGTGGTCTCGCCAGTCTGCGTGTGCTTGATGCGCAGGCCGGTCACGCCGGAATTGTCACCGGTCACTTCTTCGAGCACATGGTTCCACTTGATCTCGACGACGCCTTCCTTCTCCTTCGCGAGCAGACGGTCGATCAGGATCGGCTCGGCGCGGAACTTGTCGCGGCGATGGATCACGGTGACCTTCTTCGCGATGCCGGCGAGGTACAGCGCCTCTTCGACGGCCGTATTGCCGCCGCCGATCACGGCGACGTGCTGCTGCTTGTAGAAGAAGCCGTCGCAGGTCGCGCAGGCCGACACGCCCTTGCCCATGAACGCCTCTTCCGACGGCAGGCCGAGATATTGCGCCGATGCACCCGTCGAGATGATCAGCGAGTCGCAGGTGTATTCGCCCGAATCGCCGATCAGGCGAATCGGCTTCTCATCGAGCTTCGCCGTGTGGATGTGGTCGAAGATGATTTCGGTGTTGAAGCGCTCGGCGTGCTCGAGGAAGCGCGCCATCAGTTCCGGGCCTTGCACGCCGTTGGCGTCGGCGGGCCAGTTTTCGACGTCGGTCGTGGTCATCAGCTGGCCGCCTTGCGCGAGGCCGGTGACGAGTACCGGCGCGAGGTTGGCGCGCGCCGCGTAAACCGCCGCCGTATAGCCGGCGGGGCCGGAACCGAGAATCAGAACCTTGGCGTGTTTCGTAGCAGTTGCGGGCATGATCGAATCCTTGTACGGCGCGCGGCTCGCCATTGCGTAGCCGTGCGTTTTTGAACTGAAACTGTAGATGGGTATCAGACCGGCATTATAAAGGGCGGGGCGTAGGACTGCGCCATCAAGCTTTCTCATCGCCGCGATAGCGTGGCGGCGTGGGCGCGCGGGGCGAGCACGCGGCGCGATACGACGAATTCAGCGCGCGTCGCGCATCCATTGTGGTCAAACCGCCAAGTTACCGTCATTTACAGCCTCGCGCGGGACACAGCGTTTACAATAGCCCGGATCGAAGTTTCCGGTAGCCGGGATCGGGCCCGAAGCCGCGCGCGGCGAGGCTCGGGCCGCGTTCCCGGCGGCAGTTTCAGCCTGAACCGGCTACCCCAGGCAACAGGATCAATGGCAAAAGCTCCCTATACCGCGAGCGCGCAGGCATTGCCTCACCGCATGTCGCGCCTCCTCACCGAAATCCGCTGGATTCTGCAGGTGGCCCTCGGCGTGTTCCTGCTGATGTCCCTCGTCAGCTACAGCAGGCACGACCCGAGCTGGACCCATGCAGCGCAGGTCGACCATATCTCGAACTGGGCGGGCCGCGTCGGCGCATGGACTTCAGACATCCTGCTGCTGCTGTTCGGCCTGTCCGCCTACTGGTGGATCGTGCTGCTCGGCCGCCACATCTCCGCGAACTACAAGCGCATCACCCGCAACGAAGAGCCGCAGGACGACGACGCGCCGCGCGGCGTCAGCTGGCTCGCGGACGCGTTCGCGTTCATGCTCGTGCTGCTGTCGTGCAACGGCCTGGAGGCGCTGCGCATGTGGTCGCTGAGAGTGCAGTTGCCGCGTGCGCCTGGCGGCGTGATCGGCGAGGCTGTCGCGCGCGGCATCTCGCATGCGCTCGGCTTCACCGGCGGCACGCTCGCGCTTCTGCTCGGTCTCGGCATCGGGCTGTCGCTGTACTTCCGTTTTTCGTGGCTGTCGGTCGCGGAGAAGGTCGGCGAATCGATCATTTCTGCGGTGACCTTCGCGAAGCTGCGCCGCGAGGCCGGGCTCGATCGCAAGCTCGGTGAAGCGGCCGCCGTGAAGCGCGAAGGCAAGGTCGAGAAGGGCCGCGTGCGCATCGAGGAGCACGAGCCCGTGGTGATCGTGCCGCCGCTCGCCGCGCCGGCGAAGTCGGAGCGTGTCGAGAAGGAACGCCAGGTGCCGCTCTTCACCGATCTGCCAGGCGACTCCACGCTGCCGCCCATCTCGTTGCTCGACCCCGCGCCCGCCGCGCAGGAAACCATTTCCGCGGACACGCTCGAATTCACTTCGCGCCTGATCGAGAAGAAGCTGAAGGACTTCGGCGTCGAAGTGAGCGTGGTCGCCGCGTATCCGGGCCCGGTCGTCACGCGCTATGAAATCGAGCCGGCCACCGGTGTGAAGGGCAGTCAGATCGTCAACCTCGCGAAGGACCTCGCGCGTTCGCTGTCGCTCGTGTCGATCCGCGTCGTCGAAACGATTCCGGGCAAGAACTACATGGCCTTGGAACTGCCGAACCAGCGCCGTCAGACCGTGAGCCTGTCCGAAATTCTCGGCTCGACCGTGTATGCGGATGCCGCGTCGCCGCTCACGATGGGCCTCGGCAAGGACATCGGCGGCAAGCCGGTGTGCGCTGATCTCGCGAAGATGCCGCATTTGCTCGTCGCCGGCACGACCGGTTCCGGCAAGTCGGTCGGTATCAACGCGATGATCCTGTCGCTGTTGTACAAGGCGAGCGCCGAGCAGGTGCGCATGATCCTGATCGATCCGAAGATGCTCGAAATGAGCGTCTACGAAGGCATTCCGCATCTGCTGTGTCCGGTCGTCACCGACATGCGTCAGGCGGGCCATGCGCTGAACTGGGCGGTCGCCGAAATGGAGCGCCGCTACAAGCTGATGAGCAAGGTCGGCGTGCGCAACCTCGCCGGCTACAACAACAAGATCGACGAAGCGGCCAAGCGCGAAGAGAAGCTGCCGAATCCGTTCAGTCTGACGCCTGACGATCCGGAACCGCTCACGCGTCTGCCGAACATCGTGATCGTCATCGACGAACTGGCCGACCTGATGATGGTCGTCGGCAAGAAGGTCGAAGAGCTGATCGCGCGAATCGCGCAGAAGGCACGCGCGGCCGGCATCCATCTGATCCTCGCGACGCAGCGTCCGTCGGTCGACGTGATCACCGGCCTGATCAAGGCCAACGTGCCGACCCGCATGGCGTTCCAGGTGTCGTCGAAAATCGACTCGCGCACGATCCTCGATCAGCAGGGCGCCGAGTCGCTGCTCGGCATGGGCGACATGCTGTATCTGCCGCCGGGCACTGGTTTGCCGGTGCGGGTGCACGGCGCGTTCGTGTCGGATGACGAAGTGCATCGCGTCGTCGACAAGCTCAAGGAGCAGGGCGAGCCGAACTATATCGAGGGCATTCTCGAGGGCGGCGTGAGCGGCGAGGGCGACGAAGGCTCGGCGGGAACCGCGTCCACCGAAGGCGAGTCGGACCCGTTATACGATCAGGCGGTCGACGTCGTGCTGAAGAATCGTCGGGCGTCGATTTCGCTGGTGCAGCGGCACCTGCGCATCGGCTACAACCGGGCGGCGCGTCTGCTCGAACAGATGGAGAATTCGGGCGTGGTGTCGGCGATGTCGTCGAACGGCAATCGCGAGATTCTGGCGCCGGCGCGCGAAGCGGAATAGCCGCAACAAGCCATTGCAGCTATTGCGAGCGCCGCTGGGTCTAGCGCCATGTGCGCCATGTGCGCCATCGCGGCTCGACGCCGGCCCAGGTCACTTTGTGTTCAGCGAGTGCGGCGAACCGGCGCAGCCCATCACCGAATTCATTCAACGGAGAAATACCTATGCAAGCAATCGCGCAGCAGGATGCCCGACAGCGTCGAGCGGGCCGCCTCGGCGAGCGCGTGTGCCGCGGCATGCGCAAGATCGCGCGCGCCGCCGGCAGTGTCGCGATTGGTGCGTCGCTGCTCGTCGCGTCGCACGCGTTCGCGAGCGGCACCGAGCAACTGAAGGCCTTCGTCTCGCAGGTCCATTCCGCGCGCGGCACCTTCGTGCAGCAGGAAGTGCGCGCGCCGAGCAAGGCGCAGGGTGCGAGCGGCGCGCTGTCTACCGCGAATCCGGGCAAGCCGACCACGTCGAGCGGCACGTTCATGTTCGCGCGGCCCGGCAAGTTCATCTGGCAATACGAGAAGCCCTACTCGCAATTGCTGCAGGCGGACGGCGACAAGCTCTTCGTCTATGACAAGGATCTGAACCAGGTGACGGTGCGCGCGCTCGGCAACGCGCTCGGCGCGAGCCCGGCGGCGATCCTGTTCGGCAGCAACGACCTGGACAAGAATTTCACGCTGCGCGATGCGGGCGTGAAGGCCGGCATCGACTGGCTCGAACTGACGCCGAAGGCGAAGGACACGCAGTTCGAGCGTGTTGGCATCGGCTTCAAGGACGGTAATCTCGAAGCGATGGAATTGCACGACGTGTTCGGTAACGTCACCCTGCTGACGTTCTCGAACATCCAGAAAAATCCGCAACTGCCGTCCGATGCATTCAAGTTCACGGTGCCGAAGGGCGCGGACGTGATCAACGGATGAATCGCGCGGTGCGCGCCGGCGAAGCCGCGCTTGTCGAGCGCGGCTTTTTTATTTCGCCTGGCACGAGGCGCGCGGATTGCTTAAGATGCGCGCTCTGTGCCGCGATGAAAATCAAATCGTCGTACCGGCAGACGTAATGATTTAGTGCGAGACTGTAAAGACCGGCATCGCTGATGGGCTGAGTTAGCGCGTCCGATCATTTCCAGAATTGGGCGCGCAGTCTCTAACAATTTTTTGCTGCAACGCAACAAAATAACGCCTAAACTGGTCGAAGCTGGTTGTCGCTTCGAATGTCTGGAAAGGTGAGGCATGTCATGAGATTGTCTACGTCACACGATTTACGCTTGTCCCCGTCCCTCCATGTATTCGAACAGGAGGGTGGGTGGCATTGGGGGATCACGGTTCCACGGTCGGCGGGAAGTGGTTTCAAGGTCATTGCATATAGCGAAAAAACTTTTATCGATGAGGCCGAAGCCCATCGGGAAGGCAATCGCGCGCTTGAACGTTTTGCCGATGCGCCGTCGGTTTCCTTTGAACGGCAATAGCCGTGAGATTTTTCATGCACATAACGTGCACATTATTTGGGTTTGTCGGGCAAAAACCGCAATGATTACCTGTCGGTAATATTTCAATATGCAACGAATTGCATATCCTTTTTGACTTCCGAAAAATGGTAGAGATATTGTCTCGTTTTTGAGATATCGCTCTTCCTTTGACTTTCGCGGAATACGAGACCACCCACGCGCTCAGTGTCGAATTGGATGGCGTGAACTATGCCGGAACCTATCGCATCATGACGGGCAACGTCGTCGTCCATTTCTCGAACGAGAGCAAATTCGCGTCGTACGCGCCGAACCGCCCCGAGACTGTCGCCCGTTGGCTGCTCACGGACCTGTGTCGAAAGGTCGAATCGCGTCGGCGCAAAGCCGCGAAGAAATAGCCGGCGGCGCGAACGGCGGCAGGCGGTTTTACCGCCATAAAAAAGACCTGCAACTGCATTGCAGGTCTTTTTATTTTCTGGCGGCCGCGTCTAATGCAACGCGCTCAGACTGGCGCGCTCATGCATACGCAGTCTTGCGCGCCGATACGAACACGTAGTAGCACACCGCGCCGATCGCGAGCGACGGCAGCGTGGCGCCGAGATTCGGCAGCCATTGATTGATCACCTGATACGACGCAATGCCGATCGCCCACGCGACGAACGCGCTCAGGTGCCAACCGCCCGAGAAGCCGTAGCGGCCGCGCGGATCGGCGAGGACCGCGGCATCGATGCGGCGCTTGCGCACGATGAAGTGATCCATCAGCACGACGCCGAACAGCGGCGCGAATACCGAGCCGATCAACAGCAGGAAGTTCTGGTATTTCGCCATCGGCACGAGCAGCGCGATCAGCGTGCACAGCGCGCCGAACGCAGCCGACAGCAACGGCACGCTCGCGCGCGTCCAGAACGTGCCGGTCGACACCGCGGCCGAATGGATATCGGCGAACGCATTGTCGATTTCGTCGATCAGGATCAGCAGCAGCGCAAACCCGCCGCCTGCTTGCGCGAGCGCACCGGTGAGCAATGCATCGCCGCCGCCGGCCGCGAGGCCATAGACCGCGCCGAGCGCATAGAACCAGATGTTCGCGATGCCATAGCCGTACAGCGTGCCGCGGAACGTCTCGCCAGCGCGACGGCCGAAGCGCGTGTAGTCGGCGATCAGCGGCAGCCACGACAGCGGCATCGCGACCACGAGGTCGACCGCGCCGCCGAACGACATCTCGCCGGTTCCGGGGCGCTGCATCAGGTCCGCGAGATTGTGGCGCGCGAGCAGGTTCCACGTGAGCCACGCGGCGCCCGCGAGCAGCAGCCAGATCCCCCACTTGCGCAGAAAGCGCCGCACGAACGACAGCGGGCCGCTGATCGCGAGCAAGGTTGCGAGCAGGCCGAAGATCACGGTCCACACGAGCGGCATCGACAGGCCGAATGCCTGTTTCGCGAGCGCGTCGGCGGAATCGCGCATCACGATCACCTCGAACGAGCCCCAGCCGACCAGTTGCACCATGTTCAGCACGGCCGGCACCGACGCGCCGCGCACGCCGAGCGTCGGACGCAGCGACGACATCGCCGCGAGGCCGGTGTCGGTGCCGATCACGCCCGCGAGCGCGAGCAGCACGACGCCGATCACGCTGCCCAGTACGATTGCGACGAGCGCGTGCGGCAGCGACAGCCCCGGCACCAGCAGCGCGCCCGCCTGGGCGACGAGCAGGCCGATGCCGAGTGAGAACCACAGCGCGAACGCGTCGCCGGTACGGAACGCGCGGCGCGCGTCGGGCACCGGCGTGAGCGGCGCGTAGGTGGAGCCGGCCTCGCCGGCGACAGAATCTTGAGCCATCTGATGTGTGTTCCTCGTGGTGGTGCGGTGAAGCTCTGTGCTGTGAATTTATGCGCTGTCGGCGCGCCGGGTCGGCCGTCGCGCCGCCGCCGTCACTGTCATAATGCAGGACGTTGCCCGCGTTGTTGCGTCTGCTTGCGGCCGTGCGCGGGCTTTGCGCTTGTCCCGCGCGGCGCCGCTTCAACGCGGCGCGTACCCGGAAAGCCGAGATTATCCCCAAAACGTCATGTTTGAAGAAACCCGTGCCAATGTTCCGCTTGCCGAACGCCTGCGGCCACGCAATATCGACGAAGTGATCGGCCAGTCGCATCTGCTCGGTCCGAACAAGCCGCTCAGGGTCGCGTTCGAATCGGGCGAGGCCCATTCGATGATCCTGTGGGGCCCGCCCGGCGTCGGCAAGACCACGCTCGCGCGGCTGATGTCCGATGCGTTCGACGCACAGTTCATCGCGTTGTCCGCGGTGCTGTCGGGCGTGAAGGATATCCGCGAGGCGGTCGAGACCGCGCAGATCCATCGCGCGAACGGACATCAGACGCTGGTGTTCGTCGACGAAGTGCATCGCTTCAACAAGAGCCAGCAAGACGCGTTCTTGCCGCACGTCGAGTCGGGCCTGTTCGTGTTCGTTGGCGCGACGACCGAGAATCCGTCGTTCGAGGTCAATAGCGCGTTGCTGTCGCGCGCCGCGGTCTACGTGCTGAAGAGCCTGACCGACGACGAACAGCGCGAGCTGCTCGAACGCGCGCAGAAGGAGCTCGGCGGCCTCACGTTCACCGACGAAGCACGCGCCGCGCTGATCGGCTCCGCCGACGGCGACGGCCGCAAGCTGCTGAACAACCTCGAGATCGTCGCGCGCGCGGCCGCCCAGCAGAAGACCACTGAAATCGACGGCGCGCTGTTGGGCAGTGCGCTTGCGGAAAATCTGCGCCGCTTCGACAAGGGCGGCGACGCGTTCTACGACCAGATCAGCGCGCTGCATAAATCGGTGCGCGGCAGCAACCCGGACGGCGCGCTGTACTGGTTCTGCCGCATGCTCGACGGCGGCGCGGACCCGCGTTATCTTGCGCGGCGCATCGTGCGCATGGCGTGGGAAGACATCGGCCTCGCGGACCCGCGCGCCGCGCGCATCACGCTCGACGCCGCCGAGACCTACGAGCGTCTCGGCTCGCCCGAAGGCGAACTCGCGCTCGCGCAGGCGATCATCTATCTGGCGGTCGCGCCGAAATCGAATGCCGGGTACAACGCGTACAACGAGGCGCGGCGCTTCGTCGGCAAGGACCAGTCGCGCGCGGTGCCGGTGCATCTGCGCAACGCGCCGACCAAGCTGATGAAGGAACTCGGCTACGGCCACGACTATCGCTATGCGCACGATGAACCCGATGCGTACGCGGCCGGCGAGACCTATCTGCCAGACGGCATGCGCGAGCCGCATTGGTACGAGCCGACGCCGCGGGGCCTGGAAGGCAAGATCGGCGAAAAGCTCGCGCGCCTTGGCGAGCTCGATGCGCGGTGGCGCGCCGAGAACAAGCCGAAGAAGGCTTGAGGCGTTTCGCCTGTGCCGGTGCGCTAAAATCGCGTTTTCATACAACGAACATCCGTCCCATCCCATGCTCGACATCCAGTTGCTGCGCAAAGACCTCGACGGCGTCGCCAAGCGCCTCGCCGACCGCGGCTATACCCTCGACGTCGCGGCCTTCACCGCGCTCGAAGCGGAACGCCGCGATACCCAGACCCGTACCGAAGAACTGCAGGCGCGCCGCAACAGCCTGTCGAAGCAGATCGGCGCGATGAAAGGGCGTGGCGAAGATACGTCGGCGGTAATGGCCGAAGTGAGCGGCATCGGCGACGAGATGAAGGCGTCGGCGGTCAAGCTCGAAGACATCCAGAAGCGTCTGTCGGACCTACTGCTCGGCGTGCCGAACCTTGCGCACGAAAGCGTGCCGGTCGGCAACGACGAAGCCCATAACGTCGAAGTGCGCCGCTGGGGCACGCCGCGCCAGTTCGACTTCGAAGTCAAGGATCACGTCGACGTCGGCACGCCGCTCGGCCTCGACTTCGAGACAGGCGCGAAGCTGTCGGGCGCGCGCTTCACGATGCTGCGCGGCCAGATTGCGCGGCTGCATCGCGCGCTCGCGCAGTTCATGATCGACACGCACACGCAGCAGCACGGCTATACCGAGATCTACACGCCGTACATCGTGAATCCGGACATCTTGTACGGCACCGGCCAGCTGCCGAAGTTCGCGGACGATATGTTCCGCGTCGAGAAGGGCGGCGGTGAAAGCACGGTCACGCAGTACCTCATCTCGACCTCGGAAATTTCGCTGACCAACACGGTGCGTGAGAGCATCGTCGAAGCGGACGCACTGCCGATCAAGCTGACCGCGCACTCGCCGTGCTTCCGCTCGGAGGCGGGCTCGTACGGCCGCGACACGCGCGGCATGATCCGCCAGCATCAGTTCGACAAGGTCGAGATGGTGCAGATCGTCGCTCCTGATGCATCGTACGACGCGCTCGAGCAGATGGTCGGCCATGCCGAGGCGATTCTGCAGAAGCTCGAACTGCCGTATCGCGTGATCACGCTGTGCACCGGCGACATGGGTTTCTCCGCAGCGAAGACCTATGACCTCGAAGTATGGCTGCCCGCGCAGAACACCTATCGTGAGATTTCGAGCTGTTCGAATACCGAGTCGTTCCAGGCGCGACGCATGCAGGCGCGTTTCCGCAACGCGCAGGGCAAGCCGGAACTCGTGCATACGCTGAACGGCTCGGGTCTCGCGGTGGGCCGCACGCTCGTCGCGGTGCTCGAGAACTTCCAGAACGCCGATGGCTCGGTGACGGTGCCCACGGCATTGCGGCCATACCTCGGCGGAGTGGAGCGGCTGGAAGTGCCGGCGGCCTGAGCGTCACCGGCGTGTGCGTAGACGCGGTATCGTCAGCTTGGCTGACAGTGCCGCTGCCGGCACCCACGCCTCTCGGAAAAAATTTAGAAGTTTTTTCGTCGAGGGGCTTGGAAAACTGATTCGAGCTGTTTTATAATCTTTTTCTCCCAAGCAACGGCCCGCTTGGATCCGACGAAGCAGCAACAAGTTGGAATACCCGGAAAGGTGGCAGAGTGGTCGAATGTACCTGACTCGAAATCAGGCGTACGGTTTCCCCGTACCGTGGGTTCGAATCCCACCCTTTCCGCCAAATTCTGAAACCCCTTGATCATCGTGATCAAGGGGTTTTTTGTTTTTTGGTTTTCGAATTGTTTTGCCAAGTCAATCCGATATTGTTGAAGCATCATTTCTATTGGCGAAATCGATTGTTTCAATTTCTTGTACATGAGCTATTCGTTGCTCGTGGTCTTTTTCATTCCCATTTCCATACAAATCCCTTAAGCGATACGTGCTGTGCTCTCCCCTGAGTCATATGCGGGGACGCATTCAGGACATGGCCGCCGCGCGCTATAAGGGGTCGAAGTCAGAAAATTTGCGGGCGACCCGCCCCCCGATCGACTTCTTAAAGCGCGAATCTTCGCCGACCCCACAGATCTCGGCAAGATCTGCCCTTTTTTACAAATAAATACGATTTTTGGTTGGGCTCGGTCATTCATTCAGGGTACGATTTACGCCGTCAGCAGCTTTTACGGGAAGAATTTTCCTGGAAAACAACAGCTGCGGCAGTAATCGGTAAAAGGTTCGCAAGGCAAACGTTTGCGGACTGACGCGCACCAGCATTGTCAATCTGGACCACCGCGAGGAGCCTCTTCGCGAGCATCGGTTCAATCGGACATCACAGACGTGCGTTCCACGGCACCTCGGGACAAATGTTTTTAAGGAATGCAAATTCGTTTGCATCGAATCCTTACGCATTGTCCGTCCGAATCACAGCGAATTCACCTTTGGTCTTTTTATCGGGAATTTTCCCGACATTTGGAATTACTCCGCGATGATAAAACGACGTCAATTCATTGGGGGCCTGACGGCCCTGAGCGCAAGTTATCTTTTGGCCGCATGCGGTGGCGGCGGATCCGGAACCGCGGACGACAAGACTGCCGCTGCTGCCGCTGCAAGCGGCGCTTCAGGTACCGCGGCTTCCAAAACGGCCGTCGCGAAGACGAGCGATCCGAACAGTGTCTCCATTCCGCCCGCCTCGTCCATCACGGACAACTCCGGCAACGTCTGGACGCTGTCCGGAGGTGTCGGTGGCTCGGTCTACCGCAACGGTTCGCCGGCAAGCAACACCTACAACGTGCAGATGGTCCTGTTTTACGCCGGCGTGATCTATCACGAGGGCACGGGTGGTCAGTTCTATCAATGGACGGGCTCGGGCTGGAAGGGTTGCCTCGACCCGCGCCTCGGCGGCACCTCGGCTGATGGCACCACGATCCCCGGTTCGTCGTACATCATCGACAAGTCCAACAACATCTGGACGGTGACCAACGGTGTCATTTACTGCAATGGGGCGACCGTAGGCAACACGTACAACGTCTCGCTTCTGTTGTGGTACGGCGGCAAGATCTGGCATTGCGGCACGGGTGGCCAGTTCTACGTGAACAACGAAACCGCCGGTCATTGGCTGCCATGTAACGATCCGCGCACCGCGATCGCACCGGCCGCGGGCATGTTCTACGGCATGAACGGCCACTTCGACTACACCTACACGCCTCAACAGGTCGTATCGATCCTGAAGGGCATGGGCTGCACCAGCTATCGCGTGGGCTGCACCAACACTTCGACCCAGCTGAACGCACTGATCGGGCTTGCGCAGGCTTTCCAGTCGGCGGGCATGACGTTGATCGTGCTGGTCAATCAGGGCGTCTACGACTCCAATGGCAACCTGTTCGCCAACGAGAGTGCCGCTTACAACCAGGGTTACTCGGTCGCCCAAGGCATCGCGAACGCACTGAAGCCGTATGGCGTGACCATTTACGAATGCGGCAACGAGTTGACGCGCACTAACGCCACAGTGTTGGACTTCACCTGTGCGGGCACGAAGGCGTCGGACTTCAACAACACGAACTGGCCGGTGATGCGCGGCGTGATGCGCGGCATGATCGACGGTGTGAAGTCGGTTCAGTCCAACGCGAAATGCGGCATCAATTTCTGTGTGAACGATGTCGGCGCGGCGGACGCGCTGTGGGACGGTATGCAGCCCGATGGTAGCAGCGGCCACCCGACCGTGCGCTGGGACATCACCACGTGGCACAACTACGAGGTGTATGGCGACGTGTTCTCCCTCGGTGCGGACGGCGCCCAACCGGGCTTCGATCTGCCGATCTATTGCAAGGCGCGTTACGGCGTGCCGTTCCTCATCACCGAGTGGAACACCGGGCCGGAACGAGACGAGACCTATCGTGGGAACTACATCACGACGAGGCTCGGCGAGTTCTATCAGAATCGCAAGACGCACAATATCCAGGGCGTCATGTACTACGTGCTCGACAGCGGCGACCAGACGTTCGGCATCATGAAAAACGGCACACCGTTGAATCCGGCGTACAGTGCGTTCCAAAGCTTTACGGCGGCGAATCCCGACAACTAAGCCGCAGATATCGACGCAAGCAACCCTGAGCGTCGGTAAGAACCGCGCCCGACCCCTTGCCTCAGCGTATCGAGGCGAGGGGTTGGGCGCCTCATGCCACCCGCAACCCCTTCATCACCATCCGCGAGCGACGCGGCCGCCGCCGCGCTTTCCCCGAAGCAGCCACACGCAATTCGCGTGATCCGTACGATATGCGAAGAGCGGGATGCAGCGGTCGGCCTGACTGGACGTCCGCGATTTAGTTCGGGAAACTGAGCGATGGCGTTGCATGGCTCGATGAACGTTCGAGCTTTTTTCCCAAAGTCCATGTGAGCGCGCAGGCCGGGCAAGCCCACCACGCACGAACGGGGTCACTCTGATTCGGGCGCGAGCCCGAAATCGCCCCGCCAGCGCCGCCGCCTGCCGAGCATCTCTTCAGCCGGTTTGCTCGGGGTCCCTCCGCGATCCTCTGTACAATTGCCCGAAATCGCCCATCGAGCGGCGGTTGCGGGCCGCCGGGCTTTCGGGCGCGGAGGGTCATTTCGCGTTTGACCCGCGACTCACATCGACTGAATTCATGGCCATTACCTACAAGACTCCCGACGATATCGCGAAACTGCGCATTGCGGGCCGCCTCGCGGCCGATGTGCTGGCAATGATCGGCGAGCACGTCAAGGCAGGCGTCTCCACCGACGACCTCGACGCGCTGTGCAACGACTACATCGTCCACACGCAGAAGGCGATTCCGGCCAACGTCGGCTACCTGGGCTTTCCGAAGACCGTCTGCACGTCGGTCAACCATGTCGTGTGTCACGGCATTCCGAATCGCGGCGAGATCCTGAAGGACGGCGACATCATCAACATCGACGTCGCGATCATCAAGGACGGTTATTTCGGCGACACCAGCCGCATGTACTGCGTCGGCCAGCCGAGCACGGTCGCGCGTGCGCTGATCGACACGACCTACGAGGCAATGGTGGCCGGCATCCGCGAGGTGAAGCCGGGCGCGACGCTCGGCGACGTCGGCCACGCGATCCAGAAGGTCGCGCAGCGCGAGGGCTTCTCGATCGTGCGCGACTACTGCGGGCACGGCATTGGCAAGATCTATCACGAGGACCCGCAGGTGCTGCACTACGGCCAGCCGGGGCAGGGCGTGCGGCTGAAGCCGGGCATGGTCTTCACGATCGAGCCGATGATCAACGCGGGCCGCGCCGGCACGTCGGTGCAGCGCGACGGCTGGACGGTGATCACGAAGGACCGCTCGCTGTCGGCGCAATGGGAACACATGGTCGCCGTGACCGACGACGGCTATGAGCTGCTGACGCCGTGGCCGGACGGCACCGGCAACTACGACGCGCCGTGAGCGGGATCGCATATTCTGGTCAATAATAAATTTGACTCGCCGGCCGGTTCGGTTAAAGCTACGCGTTAGGGTTTCCAGGGGTTTTCGTCTGCATGAGTCCGTCATTGACCGTTCGCCGCATCACTGCTGATCAGGGCGCCGTATTTCGCGAACTCCGCACCGCCTCGCTGCGGGAGGCGCCATATGCCTTTGGCGCGACGCTCGAGGATGCGTTGTCGGCCGATGCCGCCAGTTTCGACGCGACCGCGGCGAATCACGCGGTTTCGCAGTCCGTCGGCACGTTCCTGCTTTACACCGAGGGCCATCCGGCCGGCCTCGTCGAGGCGCATTTCGACGACACCGCGGCGCGCCGCGCGTTCGTCTGCGAATTGTGGGTGGCGCCGGCCGTGCGTCATCTGCGCGGCGGCGAACTGCTCGTCGACACGGCGAGCAGCTGGCTCGCGAATGCGGGCGCCACGGAAATCTACGCGTGGGTCGCCGACACGAACCGCAACGCGATGCGCTTCTACGAGGCGCTCGGCTTTGGCCCGACCGGCGAGCACCGGCGCGTCGAGCGCGCGCCCGAGCAGGTCGAAAGTCTGCTGGTGCGGCACGTGCCGACTACCTCGCAGGTGCTTCAACAGTGATCACCCAAGCGGCGCGTCACGCGTGCCGCTCGTCTTCGCCGTCCGTTCATCACGGTTTTTTCCCGCCAGTATTTCTTTGCGCCGTCGCGCGTCGATCGCATCGACGACACGCGTCGCGCCCACGCGCGCGAGCACCGATTCTCCCGGGAAAAATAGTGGCCGCGCGCACGTACGCCTGTAAAATACGCAAAATTTTTTGCCGAACGCTATGTCGCCCAAGAAATCGCCCTTTTTCGAACTGCGCAGCGGCTCTGTCGACACGCTGATGTTCGTGGTCAAAACGACCGACCTCGATGCGATGCGTGCCGAACTGACGCGACGCTTCGAGGCGACGCCCGCATTCTTCGCTAACGACGTCGTCGCGATCGACGTACGGCGTGTCGCCGACAACGAACGCGTGCCGCTCGCCGACATCGCGCAACTGCTCGACAGCGTGCGCATGCGTCCGGTCGGCGTGGTCGCGAATGCGGAGCAACAGTGGGCGACGGAGTCGGGATTGCCGCTGCTCGAAGCGCGCGACCGACGCGGCGCGCCGGCCAGGCAGACCGATGAGGACGGCACGGCGAGCGCGGCAAGCGCGGCGGCGGGCCCCGATGCAGCCGCCGGCACGAGCGCATCCGCCAGCACCGCTTCCGGCGCCGTCGAACCCACCTCCGCCGTCGAGCCGGTGCGCCTCGCCACGTCGCCGCAAACGATGGTGGTCGACAAGCCGCTGCGCTCCGGCCAGCGCATCTACGCGAAAGGCGATCTGGTGGTGCTCGGTCTCGTCAGCTATGGCGCCGAGGTGATCGCGGAAGGCAACATCCATATTTACGCGCCGCTGCGCGGCCGGGCATTGGCCGGCGTGCAGGGCAATCACGACGCGCGCATCTTCTGTACATGTCTCGAACCGGAACTGATCTCGATCGCGGGCATCTATCGAACGACCGAGAACCCGCTGCCGGCCGACGTGCTCGGCAAGCCGGTGCAGATCTGGCTCGAAGACGAAAAACTGATGATCGAACCGCTGCGGCTCACGTAAAGCGCCGAGAAACGCGCGCTGCCCGAGCGATTTCGGCATGCGGCGTTTCAGGGCGACGCGCGCCGCGCATAAATTGACGCATTTGACGAACACAAGGTAAGGGTAATGGCAAAAATCATTGTGGTGACTTCGGGCAAGGGTGGCGTGGGCAAGACGACCACGAGCGCGAGCTTTGCGTCGGCCCTCGCGTTGCGCGGCAGCAAGACCGCCGTGATCGACTTCGACGTCGGCCTGCGCAACCTCGACCTCATCATGGGCTGCGAGCGCCGCGTCGTGTACGACCTGATCAACGTGATCCAGGGCGAAGCGAATCTGAACCAGGCGCTGATCAAGGACAAGAAGTGCGAGAACCTGTTCATCCTGCCGGCCTCGCAGACGCGCGATAAGGACGCGCTGACGATGGAAGGCGTCGAGAAGGTCATCAATGATCTGATCGCGATGGACTTCGAATACATCGTCTGCGATTCGCCGGCCGGTATCGAGTCGGGCGCGCTGCTGGCGATGCACTTCGCCGACGAAGCGCTGATCGTGACGAACCCGGAAGTGTCGTCGGTGCGCGACTCCGATCGCATTCTCGGCATCCTGTCGTCGAAGACCAAGCGTGCGATCGAAGGCAAGGAGCCGATCAAGGAGCATCTGCTGATTACCCGCTACAACCCGAAGCGCGTCAGCGAAGGCGAAATGCTGTCGCTGACCGACATCCAGGAAATTCTGCGCATCGATCTGATCGGCGTGATTCCGGAGTCGGAAGCGGTGCTGCACGCGTCGAACCAGGGGCTGCCGGCCGTGCATCTGGACGGCACCGATGTGGCCGAAGCCTATAAGGACGTCGTGTCGCGTTTCCTCGGCGAGCAGAAATCGCTTCGCTTTGTCGATTACCAGAAGCCCGGGCTGCTGCAGCGCCTCTTCGGCACCAAGTAAGGGGAGCGCACGTAATGTCGATTCTTTCGTTTTTGCTGGGCGAGAAAAAGAAGTCCGCGTCGGTAGCGAAGGAACGCCTGCAGTTGATCATCGCGCACGAGCGCGCCGGCGGCCATGCGCCAGCCGATTATCTGCCTGCGTTGCAACGCGAACTGGTGGCCGTGATCTCGAAGTATGTGAAGATTTCCGATGACGACATACGCGTGAGTCTCGAGCGTCAGGACGATCTCGAAGTGCTCGAAGTCAAGATCGAAATACCGCAGGCCTGAGCTTCCGATGGACCGCGGTCCATCTCGCATCATGTGCAGGACGCCGCATTGCATCGCGTTGGATCGACGCGATGCAATGCGGCGTTCGGCTGTTCCTCTGGCTTCTGTCTGAAGCCCGCTCTTCGCGCCCCCACGGCGCTCGTCATTTCCCGGTCGAAATAAACCGTTGCACTTCAGCGGGTGCCGTTACACGCACATCGTCAGCCTCGTGTCGCCCTCGCGCATTAAACCGGTAACGCCGCATCCGGTGTTCAACCTGAGAGGGAAATCATGAACCGAACCTTTCGCCTGCTGCTTGCCAACACCGTTCTGATTGCCGCGGGGGCCGCCGCGATGGCCTCGGCTTCGGCCGCGGAAGTCGTCATCGTCGCGCCGTCCGCGCCGCCCGTCGAACGCTTCGAAGCGGTGCCCGCGGCGCGCGCCGGCTATGTGTGGGATCACGGTCACTGGCGCTGGGATCGCGGCCGCTACGTGTGGATCGCCGGACACTGGCAGGCCGAGCGCGTCGGCTATCGCTGGATGCCCGGCCACTGGGTCGAGCATGGTCCGAACTATCGCTGGGTACCGGGACACTGGGCGTGATGCGGCCGTCGATCGTGCTTGCGACGCGCCTGTGACCGTGGAGAAATTGCGAATGAAAAAGAACCTGCTCGTGCTCGCCGCGCTGGCGGTGATGCTGTCCGGCTGCGTCGTCGTGCCGGCGCGGCCGCTATATGTGCATGCGCCGCGCGTGGTCGTCTACTGACGCGGCGAGCCGGAAGGATCCGTCGTGATGTCGTCGGCGGCATCACCGGCGGGCGGCTCGCCGTCGACGCTTTGCGCTTCCGGCACCTCGGCCTCGGGCACTTCCGGCACCGGCGCGGGCGCCGGTTGCGGCAGCGGCGCCATGTAGCGCTGGGCGAGCGACTCGTAGAGCGGCGGCGCGAACAGGCGCGACACGCGGCTCGCGATCAACGCGGTGGCCATCAGCGAAATCACGAGCGCGTGACCGTCGATCATCTCCATCACGATCACGAACGACGTGATCGGCGACTGCGTGACCGCGGCCAGATAACCGACCATCGCGAGTGCGATCAGCATCGGCAACTGCATCGAATCGAACACCATGTGCAGCAGATTGCCGAAGCCCGCGCCGATCGACAGCGACGGCGCGAAGATGCCGCCCGGAATGCCTGGCAGGTACGAGCCCACCATCGCGATCATCTTCAGGAACGGATAGAACACCGACAACTGCCCGTGTCCCTCCAGCAGGCCACGCGCTTCGGTATAGCCGCTGCCGAACGTCGCGCCGCCCGCGATCACGCCGACCACGGCGATCGCGAAGCCGCACAGCGCGGCGAACACGACCGGCCGCTTGCCGTGCAACTGGCGCAGCGGCGCCGGAATCCAGCGCGCGGTATTGAGCAGCAGCCAGCCGAAAATGCCGCCCGCGATTCCCGTGACGATTGCGGTGATCACCACCGCGACGGCGAGCAGATCGGGGAAATGCGCGCCGATCCTGATCGTGCCGAAATATGTGTAGTTGCCGTTCAGGCCGAGCGCGACGACACCCGCAACGACGATCGCGGTGATCAGCACACCGCTCGTGCGCGCCTCGAAGCTGCGCGTCAATTCCTCGATTGCGAACACGACGCCCGCGAGCGGCGTATTGAACGCAGCCGATAAACCCGCTGCCGCGCCCGCCAGTGCGAGCTGCCGTTCGATCTGCGCATTCGAGCGCGGATAGAAGCGGCGCAGATTGAACATCAGCGCGGCGCCGACCTGCACGGTCGGTCCTTCACGGCCGATCGTCAAGCCGCCGAGAATCGCGATAAAAGACACGCCGATCTTGCCGAGCAGAATCCGCAGCGATAGCAGCCTCGCGCCATACCCGCGCTGCTTCGTGTGCAGCGTTGCGATGACCTGCGGGATGCCGCTGCCCTCGGAGCCGCGAAAGAACTTGCGCGTGAGCCAGACCGCGAGTGCCGCGACCGCGGGTGTGATCACGAGCGGTGCCCACGGATACCGCTGCCGGACATCGAGAAACGCGTCATAGCCCCAGTCGATCAGGCGCGCATAGAGCACCGCGACCAGGCCGACGGCGATGGCACCGAGCCAGAAGATGCCGTATTGCCGCCACAGGCGTTTCGTGCGACGCATGACAGCGTGCGAACGGGAGGGGAAGGGCCGGGACATGAATTGGGTTCGTGCAAAGGGCCAAGTATAAAACGTGCGGGACCGACCAGAATGCGTGAAAGACATTTGAAAAAATGAACTACGCTGGATCGTCAGGGGTATCTTTTGTTGTAATTCGCCGTATTGAAAACAGGACCGGGCACGATGCCCATTTGGCAGGGAGGCGGTAAAAACGTCGGCTAGAATAGTTTCCACTTCGGAAAACGAAGAGACCCTCAATGAAGCGAATCCTAATCGTCAAGGTCACTTCACTAGGCGATATCGTGCAGGCGTTGCCAGTCGTCGCCGATATCAAACGCGCATTTCCTGGTGTTCAGGTGGATTGGGCGGCGGACGAAGCATTTGCGCAAGTCGTGCAGTGGAGCCAGGGCGTCGACCGCGTGCTATGCGCGCCGCTGCGCCGCTTCAAGAAGGCGCGTCGCTGGAGCGATCTGAAGGCGATCTTGGCATCGATCGGCGAGCTGCGCGCATACCGCTACGACTACATCATCGACATTCACGGCGTCTACAAGAGCGCGATCATCGCCTTCCTCGCGCGCTCGTCGCGGCGCTTCGGCTATCAATCTCAGGATCTTGGCGAGCGGGGCGCCGCGTTCGCCTATACCGGGCGTTTCGGTCCACGCCCGCAAGGCAGCGCGTGGCACGGCATGCGCATCAGCGCTAGCGAGGCGCTCGGCTACGAAGTGGAAGGCCCGCCCATCTACGACCTGCGGCTACCCGCAGCCGTCCCGCAGCCGTTCGCGACACAGGACGCGCCTGTCGCCGCGCTCTTTCATGCCACCTCGAAAGCCGACAAGAAATGGCCGCTCACGCATTGGGTGGCTGTCGGGCGCGAGTTGAGCGAGCGCGGTTTTCGTGTGGTTCTGCCGTGGGGCTCGGACGGCGAGCTTGCCGAAGCCTCGCAGATCTGCGCACAGGTACCGGGCGCGACCGTGCTGCCGCAAATGAGCGTGACCGAAGTCGCGCAGATGATCGACGCGTGCGCGCTCGTGGTCGGTACCGATACGGGCTTCGTGCACCTCGCGCATGCGCTGCAGAAGCGCACCGTGATGATCTTCGTCGCGACGTCGCCATCGCATTGCGGCGTCGAGACGCCGTATCGCTCGACATCGATCGGTGACGGTCGCTCGGTACCGCCCGTTAGCGCGGCGCTCGACGCGATCGACTACGTTCACGGGGCGGAGCCGGTGCTCGCGATGCAGCAAGGATCGGCCGCCGCCTGAGATCGCGCAATCGTTTGCGCAAAAGAAAAAGAGGCGCGACGCGTAGTCCACCCGTGCGGGCGGGGACTGCATCGTCGCGCCTCAAAGAACGCCCGTGTCGGGGAACAGCGGGCGGAGAGGAATCGATTACACGTCTGTTAAAACTGTCGCTTTTCGTTGGACGCCGCAGTGTCCGATGCGCACACGCCAAGGCGGCCAGCTGGCAGCTCGCGGTGCATCGAGGCTCGCGCGGCGCGCGTCGAACCGCTCCATTACGGCGACGCTGGCGCGGCCAGCAAGGCTTCTATCGCGACAGTGCGCTCAATCGAGTATAGGCGCTGTTTTTCGCCATGGTGGCGCGATCAGGTGAGAGCGGGGCAGGTCGTTCGAACACGCCCGTCCAACGCGCCGATCCTGTAACAGCCCAGTGATCTTCCCTTACAAATGGCAACGTTCGCCGGGGCGCGCATCGTGTCCAATCGGGTCATTCGGGGTTTGCGCTCGAATCAATCTGACTCGATGGAGAACAACATGAAACGCCTGATCCTGACTCTCGTGGCCGGCGCACTGCTGGCGTCGGCGCTCGGCGGCTGCGTCATCGCGCCGGCGCCGGGCTACTACTACGGCGGCGGTGGCTACTACCATCACGGCTACTACCGCTAAGCCGCGCTCGAGTTCCTCGAGCCGCTGGCCTCAGGCGACCAGCATTTCGAATGCGACCACCGCGGCAATAGCCGCGGCGTTCGCGGCCAGCGCTTCGACGACGATGGATTTCCACGACGCCGGACGAAAGCGCAGCGCGAGCAGCAGCGAGCCGAGCAAGGCCAGCGCGATGATCATCACGATATCGGCATTGTGAAGATGGACGTTCATGCGAGTCTCCCTGGTTTTTATAGGGTTATGTCAGGGAGTATAGGCAAGTCAAAAAGACGCGCAAGGCGGGGGATTTACCAAACGCGAATCGACGCAAGCGGGGTTGCGTCGATTCGCAATGCATCACTTCATCAGACTCGCGTCACGCGTCTCGCGCATGCACAGCACGCCGACGAGGCTCACGGCCGCCGCGACCGAGACGTACGCGCCAACCCACGGCAAGCCGCCATGCGCGGCCAGCATCTGCGCGATATACGGCGCGACCGACGCGCCGAGAATCCCGCCGAGGTTGTATGCAACGCCGGCGCCCGTATAGCGTACGTTGGTCGGAAACAGCTCCGGCAGCAGCGCGCCCATTGGCGCGAACGTCACGCCCATCAGGAACAGCTGGATCACGAGGAACAGCAGCACCAGCAGCGGCTCACCGCTGCCGAGCAGCGGCGCCATCGTGAAGCCCGACAGGATCGCCGCGATGATGCCGACGATCAGCACCGGCTTGCGCCCGAAGCGGTCGCTCGCGCGGGCCGACAGCGGCGTCGCGATTGCCATGAACACGACCGCGATGCACAGCAGTCCGAGGAACGTCTGCCGCGGAATATGCAGCGAGCCGACGCCGTACGACAGCGAGAAGGTCGTCGCGTTGTAGAACAGCGTATAGCAGACCACCATCGCGAGCGCGCCGAGCACGGTTGGCACCCAGTGCTGCGAGAACAGCTTCGCGATCGGCACGCGCACGCGTTCCTTGCGCTCGATCGCTGCCTGGAACGCGGGCGTCTCGGCGATCTTCAGCCGCACGTACAGGCCGAGCGCGACCAGCACCGAGCTGACGAGGAACGGCACGCGCCAGCCCCAGCTGCGGAACTGCTCGTCGGACAGCGACATGGCGAGCGCGAAGAACAGGCCGTTGGATGCGAGAAAGCCGATCGACGGTCCAAGCTGCGGGAACATGCCGAACCAGCCGCGTTTGCCGGCCGGCGCGTTTTCGGTGGCGAGCAGCGCGGCACCGCCCCATTCGCCGCCGAGGCCGATACCCTGGCCGAAACGCAGCACGCACAGCAGGATCGGCGCGAGGCTGCCGATCGCGTCGTAGCCCGGCACGAAGCCGATCAGCGTGGTCGACACGCCCATCACGAGCAGCGACGCAACCAAAGTCGACTTACGGCCGATGCGGTCGCCGAAGTGGCCGAACAGGAACGAGCCGATCGGTCGCGCGACGAACGCGATGCCGAACGTGACGAAGGCCGACAGCGCTTGCGCGGTGGCCGAGCCGTGCGGGAAGAACACCGGTCCGATCACGAGCGCGGCGGCGGTCGCGTAGACATAGAAATCGTAGAACTCGATCGCGGTGCCGATGAAGCTCGCGAAGATGATCCGCGCGCTACTGTTTTGCCCGCTTGCGGGCTGAGCCGCGGAAATCGGCGAAGTGGACATGCAGGGGTCTCCAATTGTCGTGAGGCCGCGGCGCGCTGAGCCTTGCTTCGCAGACTGGCGGCGCGCGACGGCGGCATCCTCGTTGAGGTATAGGTTTGGGCGCCGCACGCGGGTGGCGCCGCGGCACTGCAGTCGGCTCATGCGCCGCGCCGGCGGGTGTGCGGGCGGCGTGAGCCATGCCGGAAGGCTCCGGCGCGGGGAATCCGAAAATTATAGCGAGCGCGCTCGTCGCGCAGCAATGGCGGCGTAAGCTTGCGCGGCAACGAGGGGTGCGTTAAGAGCGATGCGCAATGACTCGAGCAGGTCATGTGTGGCCTGCTCGAACGCGGCGATGCGCGTGATGGCGCGGGTTGGCGCACGCGCCAACCGCGCTCAGTCGTACGTTTCCGCTTGCGGCGAGGCGAGCTCGCGCAGCTGGAACTTGCCGTTGTCGTTGAACAGCCAGTCTTCGAACAGCTCGAGCTGGCCGCGGCCGTTCAGCAGCTTGCCGGGCGGTAGCGGCAGCGGCGCCGAGCGGCGCAGCGACGCAAGCGCGGTGCTTTCGGCTTCGTCGTCGCCGTTGGTGCGATACACCGACGACTGGACGATGCGTCCATCACGATCGACCGTGAACGACACCACCACCAGCGAGCGCAGCATCGGCTGAGGCCTGCCCTGGAGCACGTACGACGGATTGCGCTCGACGATTCGTCGGGCGACCGCGTCGCGATATTGATCGAGCGTCGCGCTGTTGATCGCGGCGACCGGTGTGCTGACGGTTTCGTGCTTCGTCAGCGGAGTGATCGTGCAACCGGCCACGGCAACGACACCAAGCGCGGCGAGCAACAGCCGATGCCTGGGTGCTGCGGTGAAGAAGTGCGGGGCCACACGGGGAACAGGACGGGGAGAAGTGCGCGAGAGCATCGTCGACGAACCGCGAGAAGAACCTGATTGAATGGTAGTCAAAAACCGGCGGGATTCAATTGGCGTTCGCCCGCTGAATGTCATTGCGCGTGCCGCGACGACGCGCTTTGCTTTCCGATGTAATGGCCGGAAATATGCACGCGTTGGTCGGCGGGCGGAACCCGCCTACACTCTGGCGGCCTCATGCTGAGGCATCGGTGGAAGTCTTTTCAGCCCGCTTCTCGCGGGCTTTCTTTTACCTGCGATTCGCCAATTACACGCGGCAACAAAAAAGGCGAACCCGCCAAACGGGTCCGCCTTTTCGCTCTCGGTTCAACCGGTCGCGCCGCAAGCCATGCTCACGGCGCTGCACGATCATCGATTACTTCAAAGCCGCACGCGCCGCCTTCACCGCGGCCAGCACCTGCTCGGGCGCGGTGCCGCCCGGATGATTGCGGCTCGCCACCGAGCCCTCGAGCGTCAGATACGAGAACACGTCGTCGCCGATCAGATGCGCGACGTTCGGCAGTTCGCTGCGCATTTCGTCGAGCGTCAGGTCGGCGAGATCGCAGCCGCGATCGGCACAGACGCGAACCGCGAGCGCGACGGCTTCGTGCGCGTCGCGGAACGGCAGGCCTCGCTTGACCAGATAGTCGGCGAGGTCCGTCGCGGTCGAGAAGCCTTGCAGCGCGGCCTCGCGCATCGCCTGCGGCTTGACCGTGATGCCGGCGACCATTTCAGCGAAGATGCGCAGCGTGTCGGCGACCGTATCGACGGTGTCGAACAGCGGCTCCTTGTCTTCCTGGTTGTCCTTGTTGTACGCGAGCGGCTGGCCTTTCATCAGCGTGAGCAGCGCCATCAGATGGCCGTTCACGCGGCCGGTCTTGCCGCGCGCGAGTTCGGGCACATCCGGGTTCTTCTTCTGCGGCATGATCGACGAGCCGGTGCAGAAACGGTCGGCCAGATCGATGAAGCCGACGCGCGGGCTCATCCACAGCACCAGTTCTTCGGAGAAGCGCGACACGTGCGTCATCACCAGCGCGGACGCGGCCGTGAATTCGATCGCGAAGTCACGGTCGGAAACCGCATCCAGCGAATTCGCGCAGATGCCGTCGAAGCCGAGCGTCTTCGCGACGGCGTGACGGTCGATCGGATAGCTGGTGCCGGCGAGCGCGGCCGCGCCGAGCGGCAGACGGTTCACGCGCTTGCGGCAGTCGACCATGCGCTCGGCGTCGCGCGAGAACATCTCGACGTAGGCGAGCAGATGGTGGCCGAACGTGACCGGCTGCGCGACCTGCAGGTGCGTGAAGCCCGGCATGATGGTCGCGGCGTTCTTCTCGGCGATTTCGAGCAGCGCTACGCGAAGTTCGGTCAGCAGTTCGCCGATGCGGTCGATCTCGCCGCGCAGCCACAGGCGGATGTCGGTCGCGACCTGGTCGTTGCGCGAGCGGCCGGTATGGAGGCGCTTGCCGGCATCGCCGATCAGCGCGGTCAGGCGCGCTTCGATGTTCAGGTGCACGTCTTCGAGATCGAGCTGCCATTCGAACTCGCCGCGCTCGATTTCACCCTTGATCTGCGCCATGCCGCGCTGGATCGCGGCGAGGTCGTCGGCGGAAATGATCTTCTGCGCGGCGAGCATCGACGCGTGCGCGAGCGACCCTTCGATGTCGACGAACGCCAGACGCTTGTCGAAGAAGACCGACGACGTATAGCGTTTGACGAGCTCCGACATCGGCTCCGAGAAGCGAGCCGACCAGGCTTCGCCTTTTTTGTGCAGTTGGGACGTCATGGTGTTGGGCGGTAAAAACGAGCGGTGAAGAGGCTGGCGACGCGAGTGCGCGAGTCGTGCAGAAGCGCCGCCGCAGCGAAGAAAGACGGAGATTTTAACACCGGGCGAGGGCGGCCAAGGCGCTGCCGCCGCTCGCGGACCCATTAGCGGACCCATTCGCGAGCCTATTCGCGCACCAGCACCACCAGCTTCAGATCTTCGCGATGCGCGGGCTTGAACGTGATCTGGTCATAAACGATGCGCCCGTCGCGCGGATGGTTGAACTCGCGCCTGCCGCCCTCGCGCCCGCCGACGTCCTGCGAGGCCCAGTAGCGCGCGAACTCGTCGCTCGCGGCCGACAGCGAATCGATCAGCCCGCGCGTGGGCGCATCGTTCAGATGGCGGATCGAGTCGGCGCGGAATTCGGCGGCGAGCCGCCGCGCGCGCGTTTCCCAATCGACGATCAACGCGCGCGCGGCCGGCTCGGTGAACGTGTAGCGCAGCAGGTTGCGGTCGTGCGCGCCGTCGAGCCAGCCGACGAACAGATCGGCCGCGCGCCCGTTCCACGCGAGCGCATTCCACTGCCGGTCGAGCACATAGGCCGGCGTGTCGATGAGCTGCACGGTTTGCAGCAGCGTGGCGGGCGCATCGGCGGCGGCGGGGTCGGGCTCGGCCGGATCACGCTGCGCGGCCAGCTCGAACAGATACGCGCGCTCGGCGCGCGACAGCTGCAACGCGACCGCGATGCGCGCGAGCGCATCGGCGGAAGCGGACACCGGCCGGCCCTGCTCGATCCACGTGTACCAGGTCGGGCTCACGCCGCATAACTGCGCGACTTCCTCGCGCCGCAGACCGGGCGTGCGGCGGCGCGGCCCCGGCGGCAGACCGACCGCCTGCGGCGACAGCCGCTCGCGATGGGCGCGGATGAAGTCGCCGAGCGCGCGCGCCGGCGTGGCGTCGAGCGGCGGCGGATGATCGGCGGAGGACGGCGTCGTCATGCTATCGGCTGCGCGTGGAGGGGAGTAATAGAGATACCAGAATAATTGCCGAACTTGTACTGGTACACGGCGGGCTCTATTGTAGCGGCTGGATTCGCGCAACGCGTTGTTCGCCATCTCGACGCGCGATGAAAAAAGCCGGGTGTGGCCTGCGTCGGCCACACCCGGCTTCTGCCTGCTTCAGCGTCGATCTCAACCGGTATTGCGCAACCCCGCCGCGATCCCGTTGATGCACAAATGAATGCCGCGCCGCACGCGCGCATTGGTGTCGCCCGCGCGATAGCGTTTGAGCAGTTCGACCTGCAGGTGATTGAGCGGGTCGAGGTACGGGAAGCGGTTCTTGATCGAACGCGCGAGCAGCGGATTCTCGGCGAGCCGCTCGCTCTTGCCGGTGATCTCCGACAGCACCTTCGACGTGCGTTCCCACTCGGCAACGATGCGCTCGAACACGTGCTTGCGCAGCTTCTTGTCGGTCACGAGCGCGGCATAGCGCGACGCGACCGCGAGGTCGGTCTTCGCGATGACCATGTCCATGTTCGACATCAGGTTGGAAAAGAACGGCCAGCTCTTGTGCATCTTCTTCAGCAGCGCGAGACGGCGCGCGCGCTCGGCGTCCGACGGCGCGCTGTCCAGATGCTCGGTGACCGCGCTGCCGAAGCCGTACCAGCCGGTCAGCAGCAGCCGGCATTGGCCCCACGAGAAGCCCCACGGAATCGCACGCAGATCCTCGATCTTGCGCTGCTTCGGGTCCTGCAGCTTGCGCGACGCGGGGCGGCTGCCGATGTTCAGCTCGGCGATCTCCGCGATCGGCGTCGACTCGAAGAAATATTCCTTGAAGCCCGGCGTTTCGTAGACGAGCGCGCGATACGCGGCCATCGCCGTATCGGACAGCTGCTGCATCGTTTCCTCGTACACCGGCAGCTCGGCCAACGTGTGGTCGTGCGGCAGCAGCGACGCTTCGAGCGTCGCTGCCACGACGGTCTCCAGGTTGCGCCGGCCGATTTCCGGATTCGCGAACTTGCTCGCGATCACCTCGCCCTGCTCGGTCAAACGGATCTGACCGTCGACGGTGCCCGGCGGCTGCGACAGGATCGCCTGATAGGTCGGGCCGCCGCCGCGGCCGACGGTGCCGCCGCGTCCATGGAACAGACGCAGCGTCACGCCGCGTTCGTTGAACAGCGACAGGAGCGCCAGCTCCGCGCGATACAGCTCCCAGTTCGACGTCAGGAAGCCGCCGTCCTTGTTGCTGTCCGAGTAGCCGAGCATCACTTCCTGCTCGTTGCCCTGATGTTCGATCAGCGTGCTGATGCCCGGCAGCGCGAAGAGATCGCGCATGATGTGCGGCGCGTTGCGCAGATCGGGGATCGTCTCGAACAGCGGGATCACCATCAGGCCCGCGCGCGCGGGGTCGTGCTCGTCGCCCAGACGCCCGCGCAACAGACCCGTTTCCTTCTGCAGCAGCATCACCTCGACCAGATCGCTGACGGTTTCCGTGTGCGAAATGATGTAGTTGCGCACCGCGCGCGCGCCGAATTTCTCGCGCGTGAGGCGTGCTTCTTCGAGCACCGCGAGCTCGCTCTTCACGAGGTCGGAGTACTCGGCGTAGGGCACGCGCAGCGCGCGCGGCTGCGCGAGTTCGGCGAGCAGCACGTTCAGCTTGTCCGCTTCGGAGAGCGCCGCGTAATCGTCTTCGACGCCTGCGCACTTGAACAGCTCGGCGATCACCGCTTCGTGGATGTCCGAGCTTTGCCGCAGATCGATGCTCGCGAGATGGAAGCCGAACACTTCGGCCGCGCGAGCGAGCGGTGCGAGACGCGGCGCGGCGAGCGGCGCGCCGTGATGCTCGGCGAGCGAGTCGATCAGCACGTGCAGGTCGCGCACGAAGTCGGCGGCGTCGTCGTAGGGGGTCGCGCGAATCGGCGCGACGCCGCGGCCGGCGCTGCGCAGCGGCACGCTGCCTTCGCCGAGACGCACGCGCGCGCTCGCCGCGAGCCGCGTGTAGATGCCGATCAGCGCGCGACGATACGGCTCGTCGGTGCGATGCGGCGAGTGGTCGGGCGAGATGTCCGCGAGCTCATTGAGCGCATCGCTCACGCCGACGAGCACATTCGACATCGACAGCTCCTCGCCGAGCTTGTGCACCTGCACCAGGTAGTGCTCGAAAATCACCGCGGCCTGACGGGTGATCGCGTTTTCGAGCGTGTCGGCGGTGACGTTCGGATTGCCGTCGCGATCGCCGCCGATCCAGCTGCCCATCTGGAAGAACGGCGGCAGGCGCGCTTCGAGGCCATGCTCCTTCAGCGCCTCCTCGATGTCGGCGTACAGCGCCGGCAGTTCTTCGAGGAAGGTGCTGCGGTAGTACGACAGCGCGTTCTCGATTTCATCGGCGACCGTCAGACGCGCGTCGCGCAGCATCCGCGTTTGCCACAGCGACGTGACGCGCGCGCGCAGCATCGCTTCGTTGTGTGCGCGCTCGCGGTTCGTGAGCGGCTGGTCGCGCTCGGCGAGCAGCCGCGCGATGTCGTGCTGCGCGTCGAGAATGCTCTTGCGCTGCACCTCGGTCGGGTGCGCGGTCAGCACCGGCATGATCAGCGCGTCGTCGAAAAACCGCTGCAGCACCGGCCTCGCGGCGGCGCCGGCCGCGACGAGCCGCTCGAGCGCATGCGCGATCGTGCCCGGCTGCGAGGCCGAGCCCGCGAGCGCGTGAATGCGGTGACGACGGTTGCGGTGACGGTCCTCGGCGATGTTCGCGAGATGCGAAAAATAGCTGAACGCGCGCACGACGCTAACGGTCTGCTCGGGCGTCAGCGAGCGCAGCTTCTTGTCGAGCGTCTGCGCGGCGGCGCTGTCGTCCTCGCGACGGAAGCGCACCGCGTTCTGCCGGATCGTTTCGACAACGTCGAATATGGCGTCGCCTTCCTGCTCGCGCAGCACGTCGCCGAGCAGCCGGCCGAGATAGCGGATGTCCTGGAACAGCGGGTGGTCCTTGTCTTCGCGCGTGCGGCCGCCGTTCTTCACGGCGGGCGCGGCGGCTGGCTCAGCTTGCGACACGCCCTGGAGCTCTGCCGTTTTCGCGGCGCGCGGGAGTGTCGCGTCGCCTTCGATCTTGATCTTGACCTTGGCCGGCTTGCTGGCGGTGGCCGAAGTCGCGGCCTTTTCGGCCTTGCCGGATTTGTTTGCTTTTGGCGCCTTGTCCTGCTTGACGGGCACAGAGGTTTGCGAGGCCTTCGAGGCCTTGGCGGCTTGCGCGGCAGCGTTGGACAGGACGTCGGGCGCCGCGGCGTCGGCCGGGCGAGCGGTGGGCGAGGCAGTGTTGCGGCGGGCGGGGCGCGCCGATCCGGAAGACGTCACGATGAGTTTCCTCGGGGAAGCCAGGGTCTGTTGATTGATGAACTGCGACTGCGGAACTGCAACCAGCAAGTACAACGTGAACTGCGTGCAACAGGGACTGCGCAACGGACTACAAGACAGACTGCTAATGCGACTGCAACAAAGAGTCGAGACGGCGACCGCAAACGGCGCTTGCCGACCCACTTCGAAGCGAGCCGCGCGTGCCGCACCGCGTGCGAGGAACGACGCAAGCGCTGCCGATCGCGCGACGCCGACGAGGGAGAAGGGAGCCACGGGCAGCCAGCCCGCGAAGAGACTGAACGCACGGCACACATTGCCGCAGCATGTTCGCCGCATTGCATCATCCCGCATGCCGCCGCCCGGCGCGCGAACGACCGTGCACGACAACGCTGAATGGGGGCCTTCGCGCGCGACGCGAAGCCCGTCTCCTCCGTCGATACCGCTTGCGCACGGCGCCCCGCGGTGCTCTGGAACCCAAGGGCACAAATAAGGGCGCGTGCTAACATTGATTGTTATTCCATCCCGACATCCAGCAGCAAGCTAATGAACACCGAGACGTTTTCCACGCCACCCCACACGCTTGTGATTGCGTCGCGAGAGAGCCGTCTTGCCATGTGGCAAGCCGAGCACGTGCGATGTGCGCTGCACAAATTATATCCATCTTGTGACGTAAAAATCCTCGGAATGACGACACGTGGTGATCAGATTCTCGATCGCACGCTGTCCAAGGTTGGTGGTAAAGGGCTCTTCGTGAAAGAGCTCGAAGCCGCGCTCGCCGATGGCCGCGCCGACCTCGCGGTGCATTCGCTGAAAGACGTGCCGATGGAGTTGCCCGCCGGTTTCGCGCTGTCCACCATCATGGAGCGCGAGGACCCGCGCGATGCGCTCGTATCCAATCAATACGACTCGCTCGCCGCGTTGCCGGCCGGTGCGGTGGTCGGCACCTCGAGCCTGCGGCGTGAAGCGATGCTGCGCATGCGCTATCCGCATCTCGACGTGCGGCCGTTGCGCGGCAATCTCGATACCCGACTCGCCAAGCTCGATCGCGGCGACTACGCGGCGATCATTCTGGCCGCGGCCGGGCTGAAGCGTCTCGGTCTCGCCGAGCGCATCCGCGCGCTGCTCGATCCGGAAGATAGTCTGCCCGCGGCTGGCCAGGGCGCGCTCGGCATCGAGATTCGCGCCGATCGCGCGGACCTCGCCGCATGGCTTGCGCCGCTGCATCATCAGCACACGGCGGCGGCCGTCGAAGCGGAGCGGATGGTGTCGCGCGCGCTCGGCGGCAGCTGCGAGGTGCCGCTCGCCGCCTACGCAACGTGGGGCGACGGCGCGCTGCATCTGCGCGGCATCGTCGCGACGCCGGACGGCCAGCGCGTGCTGAGCGCGCAGGCGTCGGCGCCGGCGCCCACCATCGAACGCGCGCTCGCGCTCGGCGAGGAAGTGGCGCATTCGCTCGCGCAGCAAGGGGCACTCGAGATCGTCCGCGCGCTCAGCACCGCGAGCGGTCCCGCGGCCGCGCCCGGCGCGGCGGCCAGCGAGTGATGGCCGCCGGTACGCCCGAGAAGGCGCCGTTCACGGTCGTGATCACACGGCCGGCCGGCCAGTCGAGCGAGCTCGTCGAACGGCTCGAAGCAGCCGGCATCGCGTCGCTCGACTTCCCGCTGATCGACATCGCACCCGTCATCGACGACGCGCCGTTGTGCGCCGCGCTCGCGTCGCTCGAACGCTACGCGCTGGTCGTGTTCGTGTCGCCGAACGCGGTCGATCACGCGTTCGCGCGCCATCACGAAATCTGGCCGCACGCGCTGCCGGTCGGCGTGGTCGGCCCGGGCAGCGTGCATGCGCTCGCGCGCCACGGCGTCAGCGCGCCGGAGCATCGCGTGATCAGCCCCGCGGCGGGCGCCGACGACGAATCCACGAGCTTCGACTCTGAGGGCCTGTTTGCCGCGATCGAGGCGCAATTCGGCGCCGCGGGCTTCGAAGGCAAGCGCGTGCTGATCGTGCGCGGCGACGGCGGCCGCGAATGGCTGAGCGAGCGCCTGCGTGAAGCCGGCGCCGAAGTCGACACGGTCGCCGCGTACCGGCGCATCGTGCCGGAGCCGTCGATCGGCGCTTGGGCGCGCGTGCACGAACTGCTCGCGGGCGCGCCGCACGCATGGCTTCTGACCAGCTCCGAGGGCGTACGCAATCTGCAGGAACTTGCCCACGAGCATCTGACCGCCGGCGAGATCGAGCAGCTCAAACACGCGCCGCTCGTCACGCCGCATCCTCGCATCGCGCAGACCGCGCGGGCATTGGGTTTTGATAGGATTACGGTGTCCGGCGCGGGCGACGAGCGCATAGTCCGCGCCCTCGTGGCCGCGGCCGCCGTGCCTCCCGTCGTCCAACCGGTATCGTCCAACCCGGCTCAACCACGCATGACTGAAACGAACGCATCCACGAACGCCTCACCTCAGCCGCCGGCAAGCGCCGCCTTGCCGCCGAACCAACCTTTCACGCCGTACGAAGCGCAAAAGCGCAGCAGCACGAGCGGACCGCTGCTGTGGTTTGTCATCGTGGTGATCGCGTGCGCGGTGGGCGTGGGCGGCTTCGCGATGAACCGCAAGCTGGTGCGCACCGAGCAGGAACTCGCGCAGCGTCAGCAGGCCAACGACACGCAGACCAACGAACTGCGCATCAAGATCGACCAGGCGCTCGCCACCGTGCATCAATCGGACTCGCAGGTCGCGCAACTCGAAGGCAAGCTCGCCGATGCGCAGGCCGCGCAGCAGGCGCTGCAACAGCAGTACGCGGACCTCGCGCGCAATCGCGACGACTGGACGCTCGCCGAAGTCGGGCAGATGCTGTCGGCGGCCAGCCAGCAGTTGCAGTTGACCGGCAATACGCAGCTCGCGCTGTTCGCATTGCAAAGCGCCGATACGCGCCTCGCCGCGTCCGATAGCCCGCAGGCGCTTGCGGTGCGCAAGGCGATCGCGCAAGACATCGACAAGCTGAAGGCCGCGCCGTCCACCGATCTGACCGGCCTCGCGATCAAACTCGACAACGCGATCGATCACGTGAGCGGCCTGCCGCTGTCGGGTGAAGCACCCATTCCTCGTGCCACGCCGCACGCGGCCACGTGGGCCGACACCGCGAAGGTGGCCGCCGCCACCGGCAAGCCGCGCTGGGAAGTGTGGATCGACGAGGTCACGCACGGCATCGGCGAACAGCTGTCGAGCCTCGTGCAGGTGCGCCGTATAGATAACGCCGACGCGATGCTGGTCTCGCCGGATCAAGGCTACTTCGTGCGCCAGAACCTGAAGCTGCGTCTGCTGTCGGCGCGCCTCGCGCTGCTGTCGCGCAACCAGACCACGCTGAAGTCCGATCTGCAGGCGGCGCAGTCCGCGTTGACGCGCTACTTCGACACTTCGTCGAAAGACACGCAGATGGTCATCGATCTCGTCAAGCAGGTGGACGCCGGTTCGGCCGCGGTCGAGCTGCCGAACCTCGATACGAGCCTGCAGGCCGTCAATCAATACCGGAACCGGGGTTAATCATGGCGATCCGGGGACTTCTATGGCTCGCGGCACTGTTCGCCGTCGCGGTCATGCTCGCGGTGGGTGGGCGCTTCGACGCGGGGCAGGTGCTGTTGATCTATCCGCCGTACCGCGTCGACATGTCGCTGAATCTGTTCATCGTCGGGCTGGTGGTGCTGTTCATCCTGCTCTACGCGCTGTTGCGCATCATCCGCAATATCTGGCGCATGCCGCAGCGCGTCGCCGCGTACCGCGCACGCGCGCGTGTCGCGAAAGCGCACGCGGCGTTGCGCGACGCGATCGGCAACCTGTACGCGGGCCGTTTCTCGCGCGCGGAAAAGGCTGCCAAGGACGCGCTCACGAATGGCGACAACAAGGGCGCGGCCGGTTTGATCGCGGCGACCGCCGCGCATCGCATGCATGAATACGGGCGGCGCGACGAATGGCTCGCGCAGATCGACGAAGCCGAGTGGCAGGACGCGCGCCTGATGGCCACCGCCGACATGCGCGCCGACGGCCGCGACGCCGACGGAGCGCTCCATGCGCTGACCGAGATGCAATCGCAAGGCGCGCGGCGCATCCACGCGCAGCAGATCATGCTGCGAGCGCAGCAGCAATTGAAGAACTGGGGCGAAGTGCTGAAGCTCGTGAAGACGCTCGAGAAGCGCGAGGCGATCCATCCGGCGGTCGCGGTGCGGCTGCGTCAGCTGGCGGCGGAAAATCTGCTGCGCGACCGTCGCCACAATGCCGAGGCGCTGCTCGAATTGTGGAATTCGCTGTCGGCGACCGAGCGTCATTCGCCGCGCCTCGCCGATACCGCCGCCGAACTGCTGGTCGCGCTGAACCGCCCGCAGGAGGCGCGCAAGATCGTCGAGGAAGCGCTTGCACAGAACTGGGATGCGCGGCTGTTGCGCCGCTATCCGGACACGGCCGGCGGCGATGCGTTGCCGCTGATCCAGAAGGCCGAGGCGTGGCAGAAGGATCGGCCGGAAGACGCGCACCTGATGTTCGCGCTGGGGCGTCTGTGCCTGCATCAGCAGTTGTGGGGCAAGGCGCAGTCGTTCCTCGAACGCGCGCTGAAGCTCGCCGACAACGAGACGCTGAAAATCCGCTCGCATCGCGCGCTCGCGCGTCTGCACGAGCAGCTTGGAGACACCGATAAGGCGAGCGAGCACTATCGCGAGAGTGCGTTGGCGATGAACGTGACTTGAGTTAAGCCTCTTTAGCCGCTACCAGATGGCCGCAGCCTCGTGCTGCGGCCATTTGTTTTTCCGGCGCCGCTGTCCGGCTCGAATCGGCGGGACTGCGCTTTGCTTCACACCTCATCGGATGCGCAACCTCGGAGGTGTTCAAAGTGGCCAGCGACACTATGACGGTGCAAACCGACACCCGCAGCGGCGACGTCGAGCGCAAGGGCGTCGTCGTCATTACTGGGGCAAGTGCCGGCGTGGGGCGCGCCACCGCGTCCGAGTTCGCGCGGCAGGGCTATGACGTTGGGCTGATCGCGCGCGAACCGCGACGGCTCGCGCGTGCCGCCGAGGAGATCGCCGCGACCTATGGCGTGCGCGCACTCGCGCTGCCCGCCGACGTCGCCGATGCGGATGCGATCGAGCGCGCCGCGCAGCGCGTGGATCGCGAGTTGGGCGGCATCGACGTGTGGGTCAACGTCGCGATGGCGACCGCGTTTGCGCCGGTGTCCGCGCTCAGTGCGCGCGATGTCGAACGCGGCACGCAGGTGACCTATCTGGGCCAGGTCAACGGCATGCTGGCGGCGCTCCCCGTGATGCGCGCGCGGGGGCACGGGACGATCGTCAATGTCGGCTCGGCGCTCGGGTACCGGTCGGTGCCATTGCAGTCGATCTATTGCGGCGCGAAGTTCGCCGTGCGCGGCTTTACCGATTCATTGCGTTCCGAGTTGCTGCATGACGGAGTCGATATCCATCTGACGATGGTCGATCTGCCCGCGGTCAATACTCCGCAATTCGACTGGGCACTCAATCGCACGGGGCGCAGGGCGCGGCCGGTGGCGCCGGTATTTCAGCCCGAGGTGGCGGCGCGGGCGATTTACTTTGCGGCCACCCATCGGCGGCGGCAGGTGTGGGTCGGGTGGTCGACGGTCAAGGCGATCCTCGCGAACCGCATCGCGCCGACGCTGCTCGACCACTATCTCGCGCGGGCGGGTTACGACGGGCAACTGACCGATGAACCATTGCCCGCCGATGCGCCCGCGAATCTCTACGAGCCGGTGCCCGGCCACTACACCGCGCATGGCCGCTTCGATGATGAAGCGCGCGCGTACTGCTGGGAGTTGTTTACCGACCGCCATCGCAATGCGGTGTATGGCGCGGCGGTGCTGGCGCTGGCTGGGGGCGTCGGGTGGCTGCTGAGGCGCAGGCGGCCTTGATGCGCAATCGGTGTGCGTCCTCCCTGTCGCCGATGAAAGCTCTGGACTATCCTACGAAGGACAGTGCCGCCCGCAATCCGTGGCGCGGCGTCCTCGACTGCGAACATTCCAAAAATGGAAGCGGACAGGCCCGTTCCTCAGAAAGAGCAGACCATTGCAAGCAGCGCGCACCGCTGGATGCGCTGGCTGCCGGGACTGACGGTGCTCAAGGCGTACCGCTTGAGCTGGCTGCCGAGCGATCTGACGGCCGGACTGGTACTGACCACGATGCTGGTGCCAGTCGGGATCGCTTACGCGGAGGCATCGGGGGTCCCCGGCGTGTTCGGCCTCTACGCGACGATCGTCCCTTTGTTGGCGTATGCGCTGTTCGGCCCGAGCCAGATTCTCGTGCTCGGCCCCGACTCCGCGCTTGCGGCTCCGATTCTGGCGGTGGTCGTGCAAGTCGCGGCGGGCGACCCGTCGCGCGCGATTGCGGCGGCCAGCATGATGGCGATCGTGTCCGGCGTGTTCTGTATCGTGATGGGCTTGCTGCGGCTGGGATTCATCACTGAATTGCTGTCTAAGCCCATTCGATACGGCTATATGAACGGCATCGCGCTCGCGGTGCTGATCAGTCAGCTGCCCAAACTGTTTGCCATTTCGATCGAAGAGCGCGGGCCATTGCGGGACATAGTGAGCCTCGTGCAGGCCATCGCCGATGGCAAATCCAACTGGTACAGCTTCGCGGTGGGCGCGGGAAGCCTCGTGCTGATCCTGTTTCTCAAGCGCTTCGAGAAGTTGCCGGGCATTCTGATCGCCGTGATCGTCGCGACGTTGTGCGTGACCGCATTGCACCTCGATAGCGTCGGCGTGAAAGTGCTCGGCAAGATCCCTCAAGGCCTGCCGACCTTTGCGCTACCGTGGGTCACCGACGCCGATCTGGTGAAGATACTGCTCGGCGGCTGCGCGGTCGCGCTGATTTCGTTCGCCGATACCAGCGTGCTGTCGCGGACTTTCGCGGCACGTTTTCGCAGCCGCGTCGACCCTAATCAGGAGATGGTCGGGCTCGGCGCGGCCAATCTCGCGGCCGGCCTGTTCCACGGTTTCCCGATCAGCAGCAGTTCGTCGCGCACGCCGGTCGCCGAGGCGGCGGGCGCGAAGACGCAACTGACGGGCGTCGTCGGCGCGCTGGCGGTCGCGGCGCTGCTGCTGGTCGCGCCGAACCTGATGCACTACCTGCCCAACAGCGCGCTTGCCGCGGTTGTCATCGCGGCGGCGATCGGTCTGTTCGAGATCACGGACCTGAAGCGGATATTCCGCATCCAGCAATGGGAGTTCTGGCTGTCGATGGCCTGCTTTGCCGGCGTCGCGGTGTTCGGCGCGATTCCGGGCATCGGCTTCGCGGTGGTGATCGCGGTTATCGAGTTTCTGTGGGACGGCTGGCGACCACACTACGCGGTGCTCGGCCGCGTCGAGGGTTTGCGCGGCTATCACGACGTGGAGCGTTATCCGGACGCGAAGCGAATCCCCGGACTGGTGCTGTTTCGCTGGGATGCGCCGCTGTTCTTTGCGAATGCCGAGCAGTTTCAGGAGCGCCTGCTCGAAGCCGTCGCGGAATCGCCGGCACCGGTCAAGCGCGTGGTGGTGGCGGCCGAACCGGTGACGAGCGTGGACGTCACCTCGGCCGATATGCTGCGGGAGCTGACGCGCACGCTCGACGAGCGCGGGATTGCATTGCACTTTGCGGAGATGAAAGATCCGGTTCGCGACAAGCTAAAACGCTTCGAGTTGACCGATCTGATTGGCGATGCGCGCTTTCATCCGACGGTCAGTAGTGCGGTCGATAACTATGTCGAGACGGTTGGGGAGGAATAGACGCCCTTTGCCACCAGTTGTTCACGACGGATTCTGTTCACGGTGTCGCGGTCGCAGCGCGGAATAGTCGCGATTCAGAAGAACGTCCATCAGGACGGGCGTTTTGGGTGCGTCCGGCGCCGGATCCTTTGGATCGCGGGCGCCGAAAGCAAATTCGACGTCCACCGGAAATCGGCTCGTCGGCAGATTCGAAGCACGATAGCGATAGCTATGCAGCCGGATCTGCGACAGAGCCGTGCCCATATCATTGCCGGGCCGCCGCTCGCCATTGCCGTCGATCCAGTAACCGATATCGACCTGGAGGAGATCTTCCAGTGTCGAGCGGTTAATGCCGGTCGATAGTGGACTGAAGCGGATCGTGAAGTGCGTCGCGACTTGCTTCACTTTTGCGCGGTCGGCGGAGGGGGCAGCGGATCGGGTATCGCAACTACGATGATTTGCGTATCCGGCAAGACCGGATTCACGAAGGAATACTCCGTAACACCCGCCACGCCGCGCTCAGGCCGCGCCGCAAGAATGCGGCCGAATATCGTACGAGCGGGATCGAAGGACTGGTCGTCCCGCAGGATTGCAGTGGTCGATATGCTGAAGGCAATGTCGCGCTGCGCGTCGGTCACAGTCTCTCTCGTCTCAGTTTCTGGCGCTGACGGTCCTGTGAGCGTCGACGTACTGGGCTGTGCAGGTACTGAGGTTGCGAACGAGAGGATCATCAGAATGATGTCAGTAGGTCTTAACCACCTCCGAGCAAGCGTCGGCATGTTCTTCATGAAGTTGGCTCTATAGCCGGTTTCGAATTTCGCCATTTTTTGTGTGGGAGCAGGCACGTTTAGCAGGTCACATCAAGACGGCCTCTAATCATGGTGTCGCGGGCGCAGCGCGGAATAGTCACGATCAAGGTGAACGTCCATCAGGACCGGCGTGTTGGGTTCGTCAGGCGCCGGATCGTTTGGGTCTGGGTCGCCGAAAGCAAATTCGACGTCCACTGGGAATCGGCTCGTTGGCAGAGTGGAAGCGCGATAGCGATAGTGATGCAGACGAACCTGCGGCGGCACCGTTCCCATATCATTGCCCGGGCGCCGCTCGCCGTTGCCGTCGATCCAGTAGCCGATATCGACCTGGAGGAGATCTTCCAGCGTCGAGCGGTTAATGTCTGTCAAAAGCGGACTGAAGCGGACTGTGAAGTGGGTTACGACTCGCGTGACTTTCGTGCGGTCGGCAGAGGGGGAGGCAGGATCCGGCGCCACAAATAGAATAATTTGCGTCCGCGGGAAAGCCGGATTCACGAAGGAATACTCCGTACCACCTACTTGACCACGCAGAGGATCAGCCGCAAGAATCTGCCCGAATATCGTGTGCGCGGGATCGAAGGGCTGGTCGTCCCGCAGGATCGCCATTGCGGTGGTCAATATTCTGAATGCCATGTCGCGCTGGGTGTCAGTCACAGCCTGTCTCATCTCAGCTCCCTGACGGTCCTGAGAGCGTCGGCATACTGAGCCGTGCATGTACCGGGATTGCGAACAAGAGGATCAGCAGAATTGCGCCAGTAGGCCTGAACCACTTCCGCGCAGGCGTAGGCATCTTCTTCATGAAGTTGGCTCCTGTACCCAGTTTCGAATTGCGCCATTCTTTGAGCTGTTTCAGCAGAGACATTCAGCAGCTCGCACACCTGCCTTTCAGCACGCTGGATATCTCGCTTGACGTATTCCCAGCCCGGCTTGTTCTGTAGGTAGGAAATTAGCCAGTAGTAGTGAAATACAAGCATCCTGTGCAGACCAATGTGAACGCGATGATCGTCGGGTAGCGGCGTGTTTTCAGCCGCTGTGTAGGCTTTTTTCAGCATCGTTGTCCAATACAACGACCGAATGTTCGGCAGGTCCCTGTAGTCGTCTGGAAAGTGCTGAAGCAAAGAGAACATCCAGAAGTACTGCTGGCAGTGGCGAGACTCGTGATACAACGTGTCGGCAAATGCTCTGAGCCGGTTATCGAGAGAGGCCGGTTTGTCCCTAAGTTCAACAATGCGCGCAATCTCGCTCTCGTTGACGACGATCGCCCAATCCCCACCGATGAATGCGGCGCTAACATCCTGTCGCAGCTTGTACTGCGTTGCACGCTCTGGATCGACAATCACAACCCGTGGCATGGCGCCGCTGGTTTCCGGGCTAGCAGCAAAGCCTCGCGGCAATCCAAAGGGCCCGGCACCGAGCGCGTCTTCCAATTTCGGCATGACCGCGTTTTGAATCATTCTTATCGAATTGGGAGTCAACGGCCAGGCCACCCCGCCCCAATCGATCCCCTGCAACGCGGCCTTAATCGCAGCCGCATAAGCCTTGGTCACCGGGTACTCGACACCCTTGCGCATCGACATACCTACTGGCGTGTCGCTCTCGGCCGCACCGTTGACGAAGTGATAAAACCGCAGCCCGAAGTTCATCGGATCGCACGAGACGAATTCGGGTGGTCTATGTTCCGTCGTCGCGCTCTGGTTGGGAGAGGTCACGTCCTTTCCTGCGACCGTCGCACCGCGCTTCTCGGCATTGGGTACCGCGCCGGCGAATGGCTCGTTCGCCGCCCTGATCACCGCGCCTCTGCTAACCGCAATCACTTTATCCGGCTCGCTGGCGGCAAGCAGTTCGACCGTCGCGAACGCAAGCATGCTGCTGGTGACGAGACTCGCCTCGCCAAGCGCGTTGGTCACACCTTGAATCAGTTGACCATCGTCGAGCGTGATCCGATACGGCTGGTTCGGCAGCGCGAAGCCGGAATCGTGTTCGATCAGCACATGATGCGCCGCCAGCCTGCCGGGATCGTCTGGCGTGACGGGCAGACTGACAGGCCGTGCCGCTGGCCCCTCGGTCCGATGACCGCTCGCATGGACCCGATGCTCCCCACCCGTATAGACCTTGTACCCATCCGAATTGATGACCACCTTCGTGTTGCCCGCATGAAAGACGATTTCCCTGCTGGCCATCAGATTGATCGAATCGGTTCTACTGATGATGCTGACGACGCGTTGCGCGATGACCTCGACGTCATTGCTTTGCGCGTCGATCTGCACCTTGCCCGATGCGGCCTTGAGCCGGATGCCGAGATGTTGCGCAAACACCCGCACGCCGTTGACCGCGGACGCCAGCAGCGATCTCACCGCCGCGACGCTGACGTGTCCGCCCGCGCTGAGCGCGATGTGTTCGGCACTCGCCACGTGCGTGCTTTGCGCTGCCGTGAGACCGACACCCGCCGCGCTGGCCAGCACCAACTCGGGCTGGGTCAGTTGCGGAAAGGGAAGCTCCGCGCTTGCCTTGCCGCCGCGAATCGCGTCGTTCTGCGCCTTGATGGCCTGCGCGACCTCGCTTTGACTGGTCTGCTGTTCCTGTGCCTCGTGTCGCCGCGCGAGACTCGCGAGGTTCTCGTGGGTGTCGCGCGCCTGAGCGAGGCGCGCCACGGTCTCACCGGCATCCTTTGCCGGCGCGCTCGCGCCGTGACGCGCCTCGGTGGTGATCAGCATGCCTCGGTTGGCTCGCGCAACACCCCATGCATTCGTCGCGAGTTCCCAGCCTTCACCGCGTGCCTGCTGCCGGCCTGCGTCGCGCACGACATGCGTGTTGTAGCCCAGCACGAGGCGCGACTGTGCGTGGTCGCTGGCGATCTGTGCCTGCAGTTGCCCCGGCGTGTCATCCAGTACGACGTGATTGGTCTGGCTCGCACAGCCCGCTTTGAGTTCGCTGCTAAGGACGCCCGAGAGCGCCTGGTTGTCGGGCAGCTTCCATGGCGGCTGATTCTGGCCGTTGACCATCCGGTCCGACACGTAAGGCTTGTCCGGGTCGCCTTCGTGATAACTGACCGTGACCTCTTGACCGACGCGCGGCGGATAGATCGCGCCGAAGCCGTTGCCTTGCCACGGCGACGACACCCGCAGCCAGCAACTGGCGCTGTCGTTCTTCGGGGCACGCCGCTCCCACCCAAAGCGCACCTTCACGCGTGCATATCCATCGACCCATATCGGCTGATCCTCGGGGCCGACCACGATCGCCGTTTCCGCCGCGCAACGCGGCTTTTTCTTCGGACGGTTCTTGAAGAACGTATTGGCGGGTTGGAGCACGAAATCGGTCACGCACTGGCGCAGCGCATCGTTCGTGTCTGCGCCGGGTGACTGCGTGTTCTGCAGTGCGTTGCGGATATTGAGGGTCGTCGATACGACCAGATACTCGGCGTTGACTTCCCGCTGCGGATGATTGTCGAGCCAGAATGTTTTCCCCGTTGTCAGACCGCGCAGATTCCCTTGACCCTTCAGCCGCAGACGATGACCGCGCATTGCATCGACACGCACGCTCGCGAGGTGCCCGGCTTCATCGCGGAAGTCGCTTCGCTCACCTGACAGTCCCGTCGCACCGGCAAGCGGCTGCGAGTAGTCGCCCCAGCCGTATTGCTCGCTGTTGTCGTAGGCCCGCTCGCTGTGGCTTTCGTACTCGCCCTCGAAGCGCGCGCCGGGGCGCGTGTAGTCGTAATCGATGAGGCTGACCTTGCCTGTCGTGATCTGATGCGATGCCTCGAGCTTGTGAACGTGCTCCTCGTCGACGTGCCTGCTGTCCGGCGCGTGGTAGCGCAGTGTGTCGTATGCGTTGTCGTGTCGTTTGTGCGAGCCGGGCGAATCGCACAGTACCAGGGTCATTCCGTCGAACAGGTAGTAGATTCCCCATTCTCTCCAGATCCGCGTGAGGAAATCGAAGTCGGATTCCCACATCTGCCGGACATAGTCCCGCTTCGGGTAGCCGTTGCGCAGGCCCGGTGCGCCGAATTCCATCACGACCGGAAAGTGATATCGCTCCTTGAGCACCCGGTCAGTGATGTCCACCACGCTGGCGTCCTGGAAGATCCTGCTGTCGCAATTCTTCGTGGCCAGCCACAGCCAGGGACGGACGACGAGCCGGTAATAGGCGCGCCGTTCGTCGGCGCCCATCTGTTTGATGCCTGTGATGAGGCCCGACATCGTGCGGCGGTCGGCGCTCGCGTATGCCGCGTCGCCGCGTACCAACCCGTCACGACCGACCAATCCGTTGCCGTCCAAAGCGATCGAAATGTCGATGACCTTGCCGATCAGGCGATCAGGCACGACGAGTTCCTGTGCTTGCCACACTCCGAGCGTCGGACTTTCGATCGTCGCGACATCGAGCGTGTATCGATAAAGCTTGCCTAAGGTTTCGGTGCCGCGCAGACGGAGCGGAAACAACAAAGGCGCATTGCCCCATGTGGGTAGTGCGTCACAGGAAAGACCCAGGATGTGTTCACGGAGGTGAGCAAGTTCTCGCAATTGGCACGCTCACGATGCAATCAGAATCGCGCCGCAGCCCGTGCTATTGCCTGCGAGCCGGATCATTGGCCGGCCGTTGCCGTTCGTCATCGTCGTTCCTTGTTATGTGCGAACGACAAGTATCGGGAGGGAGATGGCCCGCGGCGATCGGAATTGGATGAATTTTTAGCGTGATTGGGCGATAAATTCGATTCGTCGGGCGAACGGATGCCTCACGGCCATCATGGGTTCCTGCCAATTGCCGGCGATCGTTATGCCACGAGTCGGTTCATTTGGCACTACATCCCGGGACAAGCTCGATTCCTACCAGCTGCTTCGAAAGCAACGGCGTTCTGTACGCCCCTGGCAAGGCCAGCAACGCGGGTGGTGTCGCCACGTCGGGTCTGGAAATGAGTCAGAACGCTATGCGCATCTCCTGGCCGCGCGAAGAAGTCGATGCGCGTCTGCACGACATCATGCGCAGCATTCATGAGGTCTGCCTGCGACATGGCCGTGGCGACGACGGTTCGGTCAGCTATGTGAACGGAGTGAATATCGCCGGCTTTGTGCGGGTCGCCGACGCGTGCTGGCGCAGGGCGTGATCTGAGCGACGGGTGGGATGCCAGCGCAATTGCTGGCTCCCGCGCATACCACAGCCTCTGTGGCACGCGCGGGGTAGAGCGCGCGTCGTCAGTGAACGACGCGCGCCCTCCGCTCAGAAGAAGCCAAGCGCCTCAGCCTGATAGCTGACCAGCAGACACTTCGTCTGCTGATAATTCGACAACGCCATCTTGTGCGTTTCCCGCCCGATCCCCGACTGCTTATAGCCACCGAATGCCGCGTGCGCCGGATACAGGTGATAGCAGTTGGTCCACACGCGTCCCGCCTCGATCTCCCGTCCCATCTTGTAAGCGCGGGTACCGTCGCGCGTCCACACGCCCGCACCTAACCCATAGTATGTGTCGTTCGCGAGTTCGATCGCTTGCTGTTCGTCCTTGAACGTCATCACCGAGGCGACCGGCCCGAAGATTTCCTCCTGGAACACGCGCATATCGTTGTTGCCGAACAGCATCGTCGGCTTCACGTAGAAGCCTTCGCCGAGCCCCGCGCCGGGCGTCGCGCGCTCGCCACCGACGAGGCACCGCGCGCCTTCGTCCCGGCCGATGTCGATATACGACAGGATCTTGTCGAGCTGCTGCTGCGAGGCCTGCGCGCCGATCATCGTTTCGAGGTTCAGCGGATGGCCGGCCTTGATGCGTTCCACACGGGCAATCGCCTTCTCGATGAAGCGCTCGTAAATCGACTCCTGGACCAGCACGCGCGACGGGCACGTGCAAACCTCGCCCTGATTCAGCGCGAACATCGCGAGACCTTCGAGCGCCTTGTCGAGGAACGCGTCGTCGCGATCGAGCACGTCGGCGAAGAAGATGTTCGGGCTCTTGCCGCCGAGTTCGACCGTCGACGGAATCAGGTTGTCCGCGGCTGCGTGCAGGATGCGCCTGCCGACCGGCGTCGAGCCGGTGAACGCGATCTTCGCGATGCGCTTGCTGGTGGCGAGCGCTTCGCCCGCTTCCCTGCCGAAGCCGTTGACGATATTGATTACCCCGGCAGGGAACAGGTCGCCGATCAGTTCGATCAGCACGAGTACCGAAGCCGGCGTCTGCTCGGCGGGCTTCATCACGATGCAGCAGCCGGCCGCGAGCGCGGGCGCGAGCTTCCATGCGGCCATCAGCAGCGGGAAATTCCACGGGATGATCTGACCCACCACGCCAGCCGGCTCGTGAAAGTGATAAGCGACCGTGTTGTCGTCGATCTCGGAGATGCCGCCTTCCTGCGCGCGGATGCAGCCCGCGAAATAGCGGAAATGATCGACGGCGAGCGGCAGGTCCGCGGCCATGGTTTCGCGCAGCGGCTTGCCGTTATCGATCGTCTCCGCGACCGCGAGCAGCTTCAGGTTCTTTTCCATGCGCTCGGCCACCGCGAGCAGCAGATTCGCGCGCTCTGTCACCGACGTCTTCGCCCATTTGCGGCGCGCCGCGTGCGCGGCGTCGATCGCGAGGTCGATGTCCGCGGCGCTCGAGCGGGGCACGCGGCAAAACGGCTGCCCGTTGATCGGCGACACGTTGTCGAAATAGTCGCCGCCGACCGGCGGCACCCACTTGCCGCCGATGTAGTTTTCATAACGCTGGCGATAGGGATACTCGATGTCGATGCCAAGAGCTTTCAGGTCAAATGGATTCATCACTTGTCTCCGTTTTGTGATGGTGATCGGGTGACTGCGCGGGACCATATCAGGCAGGAACCGTACCAATGCATCGGCATGCGAAATTTCAGGGATTGCGCCGGGCTATAAAACGGAAGTGTTCCGTTTCGGAGCAGTTGCGCGGGCAGCGGTTGTTCAGAAACGCCGCAGATTCGGCCGACGCTGATACAGATCAACGATGCGAGCCCGCACGGGGTCTCGGCGGGCGTCGGGCGGACTGTCAAACGGAGTATTCTGTCGACATGCACCAAAGCGTCCGGCACGACCCGGGCGCATTCAGGAGGAGACAATGCGCGACGACGTTCATCCGCTCAGCGTGGCGGCGGCTAACCGCCCCAAAGGTTGGCCTGCACCGGCGATCCAGAAAGCCCACGAACGTTCCGAGACGTTCGGCCTGCGCGCATCGTTCCGGCCGGATTACGACATCCTGTCCGACACGGGACTCGCGCTGAAGCGCGAGCAGAACCGGGTGCTGTGCGCGCATGCGATGCCGGTCATGGAGACGCTGCGCGAGCAGATCGTCAATACGCAAAGCATGATCGTGTTGACCAACGTCGAAGGCTTGATCCTGCATTCGATCGGCGACGACGACTTTTTGCATCGCGCGGAAAAAGTGGCGCTGCGGCCTGGCGCGAACTGGGCCGAGGATCGTCAGGGCACCAATGCAATCGGTACCTCGCTCGCCGAGGGGTGTGCGATGGTCGTTCATGGCGATCAGCACTATCTGGCGGCGAACCGCTTCCTGACCTGTTCGAGTGTGCCGATTCTCGATCCGTATGGTGATCTGATCGGCGTGCTCGACGTGACGGGCGACCACCGCAGCTATCACCAGCACACGATGGCGCTTGCGAAGATGTCGGTGCAGATGATCGAAAACCATCTGTTCTCGACTGCGTTTCGCAACGTGCTGCAAGTGTCTTTTCACGGACGGCCGGAGTTTCTCGGCACGCTGATGGAAGGGATCATTGCGTTTACCGACGATGGCCGCTTTCTGTCCGCGAACCGGAGTGCGCAATTTCAGTTGGGCTTGTCGCTCGCTGCGCTGCGCGCGCATACGCTGTCGTCGCTGTTTCAGATCTCGTATGCGCAACTGATCGATCGTTTGACGCATGGCGTTGCGCCGCATCTGATGCTGAATCTGCACAACGGTGCGGTGGTATGCGCGCGTGGGCAGTTCAGGCGGGCGTCGTTTGGGCTCGAGCGCGGGGCCGTCGATGTGCAGGGTGCAGCCGCGCCGCGACCGGTGTGTGTGAATGCGCGTCAACCGGCTGCGGGACTGTCGCGGCTCAGCGATCTCGATACCGGTGATGCTCGTGTGTCCGCACTGATTGCGAAGGTTCGCAAGGTGCTCGGCAAGGATATTCCGATCCTTATCACCGGCGAGACCGGTACCGGCAAGGAGCTGCTCGCGCAGGCGATTCACAACGATTCGCCGCGACGTGATGGGCCGTTTGTGGCGGTCAACTGTGCTTCGATTCCGGAGTCGCTGATCGAATCCGAGCTATTCGGATATGAAGATGGCGCGTTTACCGGCGCGCGGCGTAAAGGGGCGATCGGCAGGCTGATGCAAGCGAATGGAGGCACGCTGTTTCTCGATGAGATCGGGGATATGCCGTATTCGTTGCAGGTGCGGTTGCTGCGTGTTTTGCAGGAGCGGGTGGTGACGCCGCTTGGGGCGACGCGGGCGGTTCCTGTCGATGTCTCCGTTATCTGCGCGACACACCGCAACTTGCGCGAGATGATTGCGCAGAATCAGTTTCGTGAAGACCTCTACTATCGGATCAACGGGCTTGCGGTTCGGTTGCCGGCGTTGCGTGAGCGGAGCGATCTGGCGGTCGTCGTTCAAAAGATGTTGCAGTGGGAATCGGTGGAAAGCGGGGGGCGGCAGGCGCTTAGCGTTGCGGCTGATGTGATGGCGGCGTTCGGGCGGCATGCGTGGCCGGGTAACTGCCGGCAACTGGCTAATCTGCTGCGGACTGCTGCGGCGATGGTGGAAGAGGATGGGGTGATCCGGTGGGAGCATTTGCCGGATGATTTTTTGGATGATGTTCGTGGTACGGCTTGTGGCGGCGGCCACGCAAGTGAAGGCGATTCTGCCGTCTCGGCCGTCTCGGACGTTGCGAATGCGGACGCGCTGGCCACAGGCGAAGCGTCGGTGCGCGACGGCTCGCGGCTGCAGGATGTCGCCGCATCGGTAGTCGCGATGACGCTGGCGCGATACGGCGGCAACGTTTCGGCGGCGGCGCGTGCGCTTGGGGTGTCGCGGAACACCATTTATCGCCGGATGCCAGCGGCCCAAGCGGGGCGGGTTGCGGAAAAGGATTGACGCGGGAGTTTTCGCGGCACCAATCGACGATGGCCGGGAGACCGGCCATTGTTTTTTCAATAGGTCGATTTGGATGTCAGGGTGTCCCGGCGATCTACAACTGCTTACACATCTCACAATAGCCGGGTCCACCGGCTCGATGGCATCCGCGTTCTTGCAGGCACATACCACGGAGCCAGCAATGAACACCAACTTGCCTTCCGATTCATCCCCGCGCAGCCGCATTCATCCTCTGGTCGCCGCAGCTGCCGTTGCCGTGATTCTCGCCAGCGGCACCGGCATTGCCGCGATGACCGGCCTGCTTCCGACATCCCGAGCGGTAACGCCGCCGTCGTCGCAAACTGCCGCGGTCGCGGTGCAGCCAGCCAGCACGCCGCTCGACTCGGCTAAACCGTATGCGGAGCAACAAGGCACGCGGACCAACACGGTGAGCGAATCCCATGTTCATCCCCACCACAGCAGTGCGTCGTCGCCCGCGCCCAGATACGCGCATGACGATAGTTACCGTGATGCCACGCAGCCGCCATCTCGACCCGTTGCCGTCGACCCTGATGCAGGTGAAGTCGTCGCGGTCAACGCGGTCCCAACGCAGGAGCCGACCACCGGACTCGGTGCAGTAGGCGGTGCGGTGGCGGGCGGGCTGCTGGGCAATCAGGTTGGTCAAGGTCGCGGCCGTGTTCTGGCGACGATAGCGGGTGCGGTTGGCGGCGGCCTTGCCGGTAACGGCATCGAACATGCGGTACGCAAAGCTGCCACCTACCAGGTGCAAGTCAGGATGCAGGATGGCAGTTATCGAAACTTCAACTACGACAATCAGCCTGCCGTTCAGGTTGGTGAGCGGGTGCATGTGTATGGCGATTCTCTGAGTGCTTCGTAAGCACGCAGAGAACTGGAGGGCACGAGGCCTTACAAACGGTTACCAGACTGACACTTCACGTTTATTTGCCAACCAGAGCTACACATACAATCGATATCGCTAAATCGCATCAACAACCGATGCCAGCGAACAGGGAGAGAAACATGAAGCGCAGCTTCATTTTGTGGATTGCAGGCGTTTGCGCTGCGTGCGCCTCCAGCGCTGCGCTGGCTCATGTCGACCTTGGTGTTTACCTTGGCGCGCCGGGGCCGGTTTATGTCGCGCCGCCTCCGGTGGTCTACGAGGCGCCACCCGTGACGTACGTGCCTGCTCCGGCCTATGGCTACGGTTACGGCTATGGGTACCAGTACAACGACGACCGTGACAGGCACTGGCGCCATGACCATGGCTGGCACAGGAGCTGGGAGCACCGTCATCACGGGGACGATGACGACTGAACTGGCAGGCCATTCGATGCTTGGAAGCTCGCACCTATGGCAACAAAAAGCCCTGGCGTAGAAACATCGCCAGGGCTTTTCTCATCTGCGAGTCTGTCTTATCTATTAACGATCCTCGCCGGCACACTGATAGCAAGCAAACCGCCGAGCACCATGAACGCCGCGAGCATATACATCCCCGAGTCATTAGCGGCGGTAACCTCTTTCAACCACCCCACCGCATAGGGACTAAGGAACCCCGCCAGGTTCCCAATCGAATTGATCATCGCAATCCCCGCAGCAGCCCCAGTCCCCGCAAGAATCGCCGTCGGCAAACTCCAGAACAACGGCAGGGTAGTGAGGATGCCCATCGTGGCCAGCGTCAAGCCGGTCATAGCAAGCACGGTGTTATGCGTCCAAACGACGGAAAGCACGAGCCCCACAGCACCAAGAAACGCCGGAACCGCAATATGCCACCGCCGTTCCCTCGACCGGTCCGCACTCCGCGCAACGAACACCATTGCCACCACAGCCGCCGCAAACGGCACCGCCGACAGCAAGCCGATCAAAAACGCATCGGTAACGCCGGTCGATTTGATGATCGTCGGCAACCAGAAACTCACCCCATAAAGCCCCATCACAAACGAGAAGTAGGTGAGGCTCAGCATCAACACCCGTCCGCTCGTGAACACCTGCCGAATCGGCATATCGTGCTTGGTCGCTTCCTCGGCCGACACCTGACTCTCGAGCAACTGCTGCTCTTCCCGAGTAAGCCACTTGGCGTTCGAAATCCGATCATCGAGCACCACGAACACGATGATCCCGACGAGCACCGAAGGTATCCCTTCGAGCAGAAACAGCCACTGCCACCCGTGCCACCCATTCACGCCATTAAAGTTCTTCAGGATGTACCCAGACACCGGCCCGCCGATCACTCCAGACAGCGCAATCGCCGTCATAAACCAGGTCGTCATCCGCCCACGCCGATGCGCCGGATACCAGTAGGTGAGGTACAAAATGATCCCAGGAAAGAATCCCGCCTCGGCAAGCCCGAGCAAAAAGCGCATCACATAAAACATCGTCGGCGTCGTGACGAACATCGTCAGCATCGATATCACGCCCCACGAAACCATGATCCGCGCGATCCAGACCCGCGCGCCGACCTTGTGCAGAATCACGTTGCTCGGCACTTCGAAGATGAAATAGCCGATAAAGAAAATCCCCGCGCCGAAGCCGTACACCGCATCGCTCAAGCCAAGATCCGTGCTCATCCCCAGCTTCGCGAAGCCAACGTTCACGCGGTCCAGATACGCGACGATGTAGCACAGCATCAACAGCGGCGCGAGCCGCCAGGTAACCTTGCGATAAGTCGCCTCTTCGAACGTGGAAGGCGGCGCGCCAGCGCCGGGATGGTGGAGCGGATCCGCAGGACTCGCCATGACTGTGTCTCCTCTTGTTATGGAATTGAAATGCCACCGCCGATCGATTCTATCCGCGCCAGGCCATTTGCACGACGAATCGGTATTGGGGGAAAACACCGACTGCGCACGCAGCGCGTGCGCAGCGGCTAACCCATCACTACACGCAGCGCCCGCCATCCACTTCGAGGCACACGCCGGTAATGAACTCCGCCTCATCCGAAGCCAGATACAGCGCGGCATTCGCAATATCCTGCGGCGTCGAAAACCGTCCGAGCGGTATCCCCGCGAGGAACTTCTGCCGATTCTGCGGGGTATCCTCGACCCCCATGAACTCGGACAGCAGCGCGGTCTCACCGATCACCGGATTCACGCAGTTCACGCGAATCCGCTCCGGCCCGAGTTCGACGGCGAGCGACTTGCTGGCGACGATCACCGCACCCTTGCTGCCGTTGTACCAGACGAGCCCCGGCCGCGGCCGCACGCCCGCCGTCGACGCGATATTGATAAAGCTGCCACCGCCTTGCTCGCGGAAATACGGCACGAACTCCTGCACGCTCCAGTAGATGCTTTTCACGTTCACCGCATAGACGCGATCGAACTCGGCCTCGGTCACTTCGAGCACCGGCTTGTTGCGATGCGTAGTGCCCGCGTTATTGACGACGATCTGCACGCTGCCGAAGTCTTCGAGCGCGGCTTCGCGCAGCGTGCGCCAGTCGTCGCGTTGCGCGACGTTGCCGGGCACCGCGATCGCCTTGCCGCCCGCAATCGCGATCTCACTCGCGACGCGTTCGGCGGCCGGCCCGTTGAGGTCGTTGACCACGACGTTCGCGCCTTCGCGCGCAAAGGCCTTCGCGATGCCTTCGCCGAAACCCGAACCGCCGCCCGTGACGATGGCCGTTTTACCTGTCAACCGCATGATGTCTCCGTTGTTTGTGATGGATAGAGCGATGCGTTGCTGCATGTAACGCGCTGATCGCGTTGATCGCGAGCGATCCCTGCCGGACCCGCTAGCCGTGCCGGATCGCGATCGTCTTCAGCACCGTAAAGCCGTACAGCGCCTCGAAGCCCTTCTCGCGGCCATGCCCCGAATGCTTGACGCCGCCGAACGGCAACTCGACGCCGCCGCCCGCGCCATAGTTGTTGATGAACACCTGGCCCGAGCGCACGCGTCGCGCGAGCCGCATCTGGCGCGCGCCATCGCGGGTCCAGATCCCGGCAACGAGCCCGAACTGCGTGCCGTTCGCGAGCGCGAGCGCTTCGGCTTCGTCGCGGAACGACATCGCGGCGAGCACCGGGCCGAACACTTCGTCGCGCGCGAGGCGGTGGCTCGCGGGGACGTCGCGCAGCAAGGTCGGGGCCTGATAGAAGCCGCTTTCGGGCGCTTCGGGAATCACCTCGCCGTGCGCGGCCATCGCGATGCCGTCGTGTTGCGCATCCGACAGGAAGTCCCACACGCGTTGCTGCTGTTTCGCGCTGATCAGCGGTCCGCAATCGAGATCGGCCTTCGACGGCCCGACGCGCAGCGCCTGAAAAGCGCTGCTGAGCCGCTCGAGCAGCGGCTCGTAAATGGCCTGCTCGATCAGCACGCGACTGCCCGCCGAGCAGGTTTGCCCGGCGTTCTGCACGATCGCGGAGATCAGCACCGGCAGCGCGGCGTCGAGATCGGCGTCGGCGAAGACGATTTGCGGCGACTTGCCGCCGAGTTCGAGTGTGACGGGGACGTGGTTTTCGGCGGCCATCTGCGTGACGAGCTTGCCGGTTTCGGGCGAGCCCGTGAACGAGATGTGATCGATGCCCGGATGACGCGCGAGCGCGGCGCCCGCTTCGTGTCCGTAGCCGGTCACGATGTTCAGCGCACCGGCCGGCAGGCCGGCTTCGGCGGCGAGTTCGGCGACACGCAGGACGGAAAGGCAAGCGTCCTCGGCCGGTTTGACGACGCACGCATTGCCGGTCGCCAGAGCCGCGCCGACGCTGCGCCCGAAGATCTGCATCGGGTAATTCCACGGCACGATGTGGCCGGTCACGCCGTGCGGCTCGCGGATCGTCAGCACCGTGTAGCCGGATTGGTACGGCAGGGTCTCGCCGTGCAGCTTGTCGGCCGCGCCGGCGTAGAACTCGAAGTAGCGGGTGAGGGCGGCGGCGTCGGCGCGCGCCTGCTTGAGCGGCTTGCCGGTGTCGCGCGCTTCGAGCTGGGCCAGGTCTTCCTGGCGCGCGGCCACCAGCAGCGACAGTCGATACAGCACACGGCCGCGCTCGGCGGCGGCGAGCGCGCCCCAGGCGCCGTCGAACGCGCGGCGCGCCGCGTGCACGGCGGTGTCGATATCGGCCTCGGTGCCGCGCGCGATGCGCGTGAACGGCTGGCCGTCCGATGGATCGAGTACGGCGATCGACTCGCCGCCGGAAGCGGCGCACCACTCGCCGCCGATGAAATGCCGTGCTTCTTCCATGCATGCTCCTTGATGACGTGCGGCCGGCGTGCGGCGGCGCGGGTTCGAAGGGGAGACACAAAACGGTAGAGACGCGAAGCCAGACTCGCCAGACGATTATCGCGCCGATCCGACCGCGGATGCCACCTGCCGATTGGCTATAATGGCGCATTCCGTACGGTCCGGTGCGCGGCCCCGTCGTTCGGGGCGAGAGGGTTTCAGGGCCCGGCGTTCGCGGTTCGCACGCAGTTCGCACCGCATCCGCAGCCCGCGCGCCGTTCGCCGCCTTCCGATTTCCATCCCCTTCAGAGAGCGCTCATGAGCTTCAATCACGTTCCCGCAGGCAAAGACCTTCCGCACGATTTCAACGTCATCATCGAAATCCCGGCGCAAAGCGACCCGGTGAAGTACGAAGCCGACAAGGAGCTGGGCCTGCTCGTCGTCGACCGTTTCATCGGTACCGGCATGCGCTATCCGGCCAACTACGGCTTCATTCCGCAGACGCTGTCGGGCGACGGCGACCCGGTCGACGTGCTGGTGATCACGCCGTTCCCGCTGCTGGCAGGCTCGGTCGTGCGTGCCCGCGCGCTCGGCATGCTGCAGATGACCGATGAATCGGGCGTGGACGCGAAGCTGATCGCCGTGCCGCACGACAAGATCTGCCCGATGACGGCGAACCTGAAGTCGGTCGACGACGTGCCGGCTTACCTGAAGGACCAGATCAAGCACTTCTTCGAGCAATACAAAGCGCTTGAGAAGGGCAAGTGGGTCAAGGTCGAAGGCTGGGCCGACGTCGACGCCGCCCACAAGGAAATCAGCGAAGGCGTGGCGAACTACAAGAAGTAAGCGCGCCGAGGTTCATCCGCTCGCTGCATGCAGTACGAAAACCGCGCGAGTCCGCAAGGACCGCGCGGTTTTTTTGTGCGCTTTGCGCGGCGCTCGACTACCGTGCAACCAGCGCCGCGAGCGTCGTCCCGCACGCTTCATATTGCGCGCATAACCTGAACGCATCGCTCCGATGAACGGAACGCATTTTTATATTTAGGTGTAAACCCTTATTATTCGCCGCACGAGCTTGCGCGCGAACTCACGGCATACGCGCCTTTCCATCACTTCAACAACCACCGTCCGTATGATGAACCGCAGCAAGTCCCACTCGACATCGCCGCGCTGGTCGACCCGCTTCCATTCGGTCGTCACCGCGATCTATCGCAAGCGGCCGGTCTGGATGGTGTCGTTCGCGGCGAGCGAGGCGAATCTGTCGGAGGGCTTGAGGGCGGCGTGCGCGTCGACGGCGATGCTCGCGCTCGGCAACGTGCTGCACGATCCGGTGTTCGCGTGGGCCGCGATCGGCGCGTTCTGGACCTGCCTCGCCGATGCGGCCGGCTCGAACCGTGCGCGCTTCATGTCGATGATGGGCTTTGCGCTGCTGTCGACGCTGTGCGGCGGCATCGCCGCATTCGCATCGGCGTCGGGCACAGCTTGGGCCGCGCTCGCGGTGCTCGCGTTCACGACGCTCGGCGCGTTCGGCCGCATCTGGGGCGCGGCCACCTCGCAGGTGACCATCCTCGCGGCGACCGCCTGCGTCGTGATGGTCGATCGGCCGATGCACGACGCGCGTTCCGGTGTCGAGTTTCTCGGCGTGTATCTGGCCGGCTGTCTGTTCGCGATCGTGCTGAGCCTGACCGTATGGCGCATCCATCCGTTCGGCGCGAGCCGCGCGTCGCTGCGCGCAGTGTATCTGCGCCTCGCTGATATCGCGTTCGATAGCGCGCGGCTCGTCGGCGGACGGGCCGCGCCGCGTGAGTGGGCCACGCATGCCGCGCGCTTTCGCGCCGATGCGCGCGCGTCGCTCGAACGCTCGCGCGATGCGCTCGCGAACGTGCCGGCATCGAAAGCAGGCGGCGCGGCCGTCTACGACACGCTGCTCGGCTTGCTGACCGATGGCGAAGCGTTGTTCGCGTATCTGATCGCGGTGTCGGGCGCGAGCGAGAAACTGCCCGACGATCCGCGCCGCACGCAACGCGCGGTGCGCCTGCTCAATGCGATCGGCGAAGTGCTCAGCGACATCGGCAGCGCGACCGGCGACGCGCGTTGGGAACGTCTCGGGGAGCCGCAGGCGCGTCTGCGGCGTCTCGCGCATCGGCTCGAAAGCGCGTTGCTCGAACCGGTGAAGCTGCAATCCGGTTTCGAGCTCGTCGATTTTGCGCCGCGTGAGGTGCACGTTGAGCCGTGGAGCGCATGCGTCGCGCGTTATACGGCGCGCGCATGGTCGACGCTGAAGGCGAACCTGTCGTGGCAGTCGGTCGGCTTGCGCCATGCGGCGCGTGTCGGCGTGACGACGACCGCGGGCTTCGTGGTGATTCGCGCGCTCGGGCTGCCGTTCGGCTATTGGGCGACGATGGCCACTCTTCTGATCCTGCAGCCGTCGATCGCCGCGACCTGGCCGCGCAGCATCGAACGCGCGGCGGGCAGTATCGTCGGCGGCGTGCTCGCGGCGGCGATCGGCTATGCGATTCATTCGCCGCTCGGCATCTCGCTCGCGGTGTTCCCGCTCGTGATGGCGACGATGGCGCTGCGCCCCGTCAGCTACAGCCTGTTCGTGCTGTTCCTGACGCCGACCTTCGTGCTCGTCGCCGACTTCGCGACGCCGGGCGCCAACGAACTGTCGTTCGCGCTGACCCGGCTCGGCAACAACGTGCTCGGCTGCGTGCTCGCGCTGCTCGCGACCTTCCTTCTGTGGCCGACGCGCGAGAAGCTCGACCTGCGCGTCTATCTCGGCGACGCGGTGCGCGCGAATCTTGCGTATCTGCGCGCGTCGCTCGAAGCGCCGCGGCACAGCGGCAAGGAGATCGAGCAATTGCGCCGCGCGGCGGGTCTCACCAGCAACAACGCGGAAGAAGCGATCGGCCGCGTGCGGCTCGAAAAGCTCGAAGATTCGATGGCCGATACGGTTACGCTGACGGTGCTGAGCCTGCTGCGACGGATGGCCGGCACCGCGACGCAGTTGCGCCTCACCGCGAACCGTCGCGACATGCATAGCGAACTTGACGAATGGGTCGTGGCGATGAGCGCGGCGATCGAGGCCGCGCTGAACCGCACGTTGCGGCCGGTGCGGCTCGGGTTACCCGCGCGCGAGCAGTTGACGTCGCTGGAAGCGGATGTGGTGGGCGAACTGGCGCGCGTGCATCGGTTGTTGACTGAGAGGATGCGGGAGGCGAGGGGGTAGCGCGACTCAGCCCTCGGTACTCTCGCCGTCTTCGGCCGCGTCGTTCACCGCCACCACCGGCAACACCGACTGCAGCGTGAACACCCCGGCCGCCAGCGCCCGCTTATCGGCGGCCGTGAGCCGCTTGACCCAATACTCGGCGCTCGATGCGCTCGAGCGGTCCGCCAGCTCGAACGACGCCAGCACCCGCACCGGCTTGCGCGAGCGCGTATAGCGCGCGCCCGCGCCGCTCACGTGTTTGTCGAAGCGGGCAGCGACGTCGGTCGCGATGCCGGTATAGACGCTGCCGTCCGAGCATTCGAGCAGATAGAGAAACCACGCCATAACCGCGCTTCTAGCCTTTGAACGGATTGTGTTCGCGCAGCTCGTCCACGTATGCGTGGATGCTGTTCTTTTCGTTGTCGAGGAAATGGCCGACCGCATCGGCGAACGCAGGATGCGCGAGCCAATGCGTCGAACGCGTGACCGTCGGCAGAAAGCCGCGCGCCATCTTGTGTTCACCCTGCGCGCCGCCTTCGAATGCGCCGAGCTTCTCTTCGATGCAGAATTCGAGCGGCTGATAGTAGGCGGTTTCGAAGTGCAGGCACGGCACGTGTTCGAGCGCGCCCCAGTAGCGGCCGTACAACGTGCCGCCGGTTTTTTCGTCGCGCTGATAGACGACGAGCGAACTCGCGATCGGCTTGCCTTCGTATTCGGCGATCACCAGCAGCAGATTCTCCGGCATCGATTCGCCGATCATCCGGAAGAAATCGAGGTTCAGATATGGACTCGAAAAATGCTCGCGATAGGTTTGCCGATAGCACTTGCTGAAGAAGCGCCAGTCGGCATCCTTGATGTCTTCACCGCGGATGCGCCGCATCGTGATGCCGGCCTCGCGCACCTTGCGACGTTCGGCGCGAATGTTCTTGCGCTTCTTCTGTTCGAGCGTCGACAGAAAGTCTTCGAAGTCGCGATAGCCGTCGTTGAGCCAGTGAAACTGCACGCCTTCGCGTTGCATCATGCCGATATCGGTGAGCGCGTCGGCTTCGCTCTGCGTCGGAAACAGCACATGCAGCGACGATACCTCGGCTTGCTCGGCGAACGCCATCAAGGTGGCCGCGAGATGGCGCAACGCGTGCCCGTTCGCCGATAGCAGCCGGTTGCCCTGCACCGGCGTGAACGGGACCGCGCACAGCAGCTTCGGGTAGTAGGGCAGGCCGTTGCGCTTGTACGCGTCGGCCCAGGCCCAGTCGAACACGTACTCGCCGTACGAGTGACCCTTCAGATAGACCGGGGCCGCCGCCGCGAGCTTGCCCGTGCGCGCGTCGGTCAGCGTGACGAATTGCGGCGCCCAACCGGTGTCGGGAACCGCGCATTGCGTCGCGTTGAGCGCGCTCAGAAACTCATGCCGCAAAAACGGCGTGGGGTGCGGCTGCGCGGCGAGGAGGGCGTTCCATTCGGCGGCGTCTACCTCAGAGGGCGATGCCAGAATGCCCGTGCGATAATCGATACGTTGCTGGTTCAATCTGAGTGACTGTTTGCAATGACCGGCGCGGCGCGATGAAGCTGAAGCTGCCACGTCGTTCGTTGAGTTCGTTTATCCGGTTTGTTCAATTCCGTCGAGCCATCGAGCCGCGGTACCGCGAGCCGTGAAGGCTTGCCTGTCGATCCTGCCATGAAGACCCGAATCGCTCTTGCTCAAATCAATGTCACCGTCGGCGACTTCGCCGGCAACGTCGCGAAGATCGTCGCCGCCGCGCGCGCCGCGCACGGCGATGGTGCGAAGCTGCTGGTCGCGCCTGAACTCGCGCTGTCGGGTTATCCGCCCGAAGACCTGCTGCTGCGCCCCGCGTTTTATACCGCAAGCGCGGCCGCGTTGGCCGATCTCGCCGCGCAACTGAAGCCGTTCACCGGTCTGCATGTGATCGTCGGCCATCCGCTGCGCGACGGGTCGGACAACCTCGCGCACAAGCTCGTGCACAACGCGGCGAACGGCCATGGTAATGCAAACGCGCCGATCGAGCGCGGCGTGCCGCCGGTCGATACGTTCAACGCGGCGTCGCTGATCGTCGACGGCGAAGTGAAGGGCACCTATCGCAAGCAGGATCTGCCGAACACCGAGGTGTTCGACGAGAAGCGCTACTTCGCAGCCGATCCGCAGCCGTTCGTGTTCGAACTCGATGGGCTCAAGTACGGCGTCGTGATCTGCGAAGACGCATGGCATGCGTCGGCCGCGCAGATGGCGAAGGCCGCGGGCGCCCAGGTGCTGCTGATTCCGAACGGCTCGCCGTATCACCTGAACAAGGAGGCGGTGCGCTTCGACATCCTGCGCGCGCGCATTCGCGAGACCGGTATTCCAATGGTCTACGTGAACATGGTCGGCGGCCAGGACGAACTCGTGTTCGACGGCGGCTCGTTCGTGCTCGACGCGCAGGGCGCACTCGTCGCGAAGCTCGCGCAGTTCGAGGAAGCCACGGCGATCGTCGAGTTCGAGGACGGCAAGCCGCTGCCGGCCGCAATCGCGCCGGAGCAGTCGATCGAAGCGCAGGTGTACGCGGCGCTCGTGATGGGCGTGCGCGACTACATCGGCAAGAACGGTTTTCCGGGCGCGCTGATCGGTTTGTCGGGCGGCGTCGATTCGGCGCTCGTGCTGGCCGTTGCGTGCGATGCGCTCGGCGCCGACAAGGTGCGCGCGGTGATGATGCCGTCGCGCTACACGGCCGACATTTCCACGACCGACGCCGCCGAGATGGCGCGCCGCGTCGGCGTGCGTTACGACGAGATCGCGATCGCGCCGATGTTCGATGCGTTTCGCGGCTCGCTCGCCGCAGAGTTCGCGGGCCGCGCCGAAGACGCGACCGAAGAGAACATTCAGGCGCGCATTCGCGGCACGCTGTTGATGGCGCTGTCGAACAAGTTCGGCTCGATCGTGCTGACCACCGGCAACAAGAGCGAGATGGCGGTCGGCTACTGCACGCTGTACGGCGACATGGCCGGCGGCTTCGCGGTGATCAAGGACATCGCGAAGACGCTCGTGTACCGGCTGTGCCGCTATCGCAACGCGGCCACCACGTTTGCGACGCGCGACGTGATTCCGGAGCGGATTCTGACGCGCGCGCCGTCCGCCGAGCTGCGCGCGAACCAGACCGACCAGGACAGTCTGCCCGAATACGAAGTACTCGACGCGATCATGCGCATGTACATGGAGGAGGACCGTTCGCTCGCGGAAATCATCGCGGCGGGCTATCGGGTCGACGACGTGAAGCGCGTCACGCGCCTGATCAAGATCAACGAGTACAAGCGCCGTCAGGCGCCGATCGGCATTCGCGTCACGCATCGCGCGTTCGGCCGCGACTGGCGTTATCCGATCACGTCGCGCTACACCGAACCGGTGGGGTGAAAGACGGCACCCGCGCGCGGATGCCGCAATGCATCCGGCGCGGCGTAGAATAAAAATCATCCTTTCCTTTCCACTCTTCCCATCAAGAGACGAGGTCGCCATGAAGCGCATCACCGCAGTCATCAAACCGTTCAAACTCGACGAAGTGCGCGAGGCGCTCGCGGAAGTCGGCCTCACCGGCCTGACCGTTACCGAGGTCAAGGGATTCGGCCGCCAGAAAGGGCATACCGAGCTGTATCGTGGTGCGGAGTACGTGGTCGACTTTCTCCCGAAAGTGAAAATCGAAGTCGTGGTCGCGGACAACCAGTGCGATCAGGTCATCGACGCGATCATCGGCGCGGCGCGCACCGGCAAGATCGGCGACGGCAAGATCTTCGTCGCGGACGTCGAGCGCGTGATCCGCATCCGTACCGGCGAAGAGAACGAAGCGGCCGTCTGAAGCTGCGCAAGCACGCACCGGCCCGGTGCGCGCAAGAACTCAAATTCGGCCGCCGAAGAAAAAACGGTGCAATACCCTTGCGGATATTGCACCGATACGCGCCTCTCGCAGCAGCGTGAAAAAGATTCTCTCGAAGAAACCTGTGTCACTCCCCGAGGTGTGACCCTCGGGGCGCACCGTTCGATTAGAACGAGTGCTGGATACCTGCGTACACGCCGCTTTGCTGGCGGCCTTGCAGCGGGTTGTCCGTTGCAGCGGCGAAGCCCGCATTGTTCGCGTTCAGACCGAAGTTAGCATTGCGGCTGTTGCGTACCGTTGCTGCCTGCAGGTCGAGCAGCGTGCGCTTCGACAGGTTGTACGAACCGCCGATCGTGTAGATCGTCGCATTGCCCGCGCCGTTGTTGCCGTTCACGTGGTAGACCGCCGCGATCAGCGCTGCAGCCGGCGTTGCCTGCCACGTCACACCGCCCCATTCGTGATCCAGGGTAGTCGGCTGACCAGGTGCAACGCCCGTCGCACCTGCCGAACGGATTGCCTGGTAAGCGGCCTGAATCTTGAACTGGCCGAGGAACACGTTCACGAGAGCCGAGTACTCGCGCGATGCTGCGAAGACGCCGTTGGCCGTGTTATCCGTATTGATGCCGTTGTTGGCGACCGGGCCACCCCACAGCTGGCCGTTATTCTTGTTGCGGATTTCGTCGTACAGACCGCGGATCTGGAACAGCGAGGTCGTGTAGGTGATCTGCGCGCCAGCTTCGCGACCTTGCGCCGTCGTGCCGTTACCGTTCCAGCTCGTCGCATTCGACAGCGCGTATTGACCGTAGAAGTCAAAGCCCGCGATCTTCGGCGACTGGTACGCGAAGTTGTTGCTCGACTGCGGCCAGTTGCGGCCACGCACCAGCGATGCCGACGACCAGGACGACTGACCGAACGGGTCGAAGTCCCACACGCCGTTCGAGATGAAGAGCATGCGGCCCATCGTGAACGTACCGTACTGGTCGTTCGAGATGCCGACCGTTGCCCAGCGATTGAAGAGACCGCCACCGCTAGGACCTGCGCCCGTCATCGTGTTGAACGAGCCTTCCAACTGGAACAGAATCTTGTTGCCGGCGCCGATGTCTTCGACACCCTTCATGCCCCACAGGCTGGTGCCCCAGTCGCCGCTTTCCGCCTTGAAGCGGTTCGAGCTGGTGTTGGCCGCGCCGTTGGCGTTAGCGCCGGTCGGGACGCCCGACATGTACTCGAGACCTGCATCCAAACGACCATACAGCGTAACGCTGCTCTGAGCGTGTGCAACAACGCCGGCCGACATCAGCGCAGCGACGAGCAAAGCTTTCTTCATCTTCTCCTCCATACCCTGTCAAAAAAAGAAACCCAGTACTGCGAGTGGTGTTCGGACGCGATCAGCACCGAACAGGAAGCGGTACCAGGGGAGAGTGGCGGGTGGATAGGGGTGCTCCTGCCATGACATGTAGCGTCGAGCTATCTTTGCGTCATGCCGATCCCACGCCGACCGGTTCTCCTCTGTGTTTGAAGTGAAACTACTTTTAATCAACTTTGTTTTGCTACTTTGGTTACCAATTTATCAAAAATAACTTTAACTGGGAGAAGAAATTAGTACCGCCCACAGGCGGTGTCGCCAAATTGCAATACGAATGTGCGCCCGGACCCGGAGGAACCCCTCGGAAAATGGCGCAGCGCCTTGTCAGGCAAGGGAAGCGCGGCTCGGAAGGGGTCGCATTAAGGATTGTCACTATTGACGAGCCAAAAGTGGCAGGTTAGGGCGAAAACCAGGCCTGTACAGCCCGTTTTGTGGGATTTTCGGCGCTTTTCCGTCGTTCGGACGGCCGGGAGCTAGGACGTGGTAAAAACGAAAAAGGCGCTCGTAAGCGCCTTGTAAAACTACATTGACTACATTTTCGATGTTATTCGCATCGTAAGTCGCGGGTAATTTTTATTACTTGAGACTGCCCGACAGGAATTGCTTCAGACGCTCGCTTTTCGTGTTTTTGAACACTTCGTCCGGATGGCCTTCTTCCTCGACGCGGCCCTGATGCAGGAACATCACGTGATTCGACACGTTGCGCGCGAAGCCCATTTCGTGTGTGACGACGATCATCGTGCGGCCTTCCTCGGCGAGCTTCTGCATCACCTTCAGCACTTCGCCGACGAGCTCCGGGTCGAGCGCCGAGGTGGGTTCGTCGAACAGCATCACGTCCGGGTGCATCGCCAGCGCCCGCGCAATCGCCACGCGCTGCTGCTGGCCGCCCGACAGATGCGACGGATATTGCTTCTCGAGACGCGGCGCGAGACCGACCTTCTCCAGATATTCGCGCGCGCGTTCCTCGGCTTCTTTGCGCTTCAGACCGAGTACATGCACCGGCGCCTCGATGATGTTCTCGAGCACGTTCATGTGCGACCACAGGTTGAAGTGCTGGAACACCATCGAAAGCTTGGTGCGCACGCGCTGCAACTGCTTCGGGTCCGACACGCGCAACGCGCCGTCCTTGGCGGTCTGCGTGCGCACTTCCTCGCCGTCGACGAAAATGCGCCCCGCGTTCGGCTGTTCCAGAAAGTTGATGCAGCGGAGCATCGTGCTCTTGCCCGAACCGGACGAACCGATCACGCTGATCACGTCGCCGGCATTGGCTTTCAGCGACACGCCCTTGAGGACTTCGTTGTCGCCATACTTTTTGTGAAGCTCGTCGACGAAGAGCTTCTGCTTCTTGGAGTTCATCAGGATCCTTAACGCTTCTTGCTTGTCCAGGGACGCGCAGTTACTTGCCTTGCGGCCGCAGGTAAGCGAGCCAGCGACGCTCGGCGCGGCGGAACAGCCACACGAGCGCGAAAGAAATACAGAGATACAGCAGCGCGGCGATGCCGAAGGCGTTGAACGACTGATACGTCGCGGAGTTCACGTCGCGCGCGATCTTCAGGATGTCCGGCACCGTGGCCGTGAACGCGACCGTGGTCGCGTGCAGCATCAGGATCACTTCGTTGCTGTAGTAGGGCAGTGCGCGGCGCAGCGCCGACGGCAGAATCACGCGCCGGTACAGCGTGAACGACGACATGCCGTACGCGCGCGCCGCTTCGATTTCGCCATAGGGCGTTGCCTTGATCGCGCCCGCGAAGATTTCGGTGGTGTACGCGCAGGTGTTCAGCGTGAACGCGAGCAGCGTGCAGTGCATGCCGTCACGGAAAAACGCGTTAGTCAGCTCGTTGTTGCGGATGATCTCGAGGCTGTAGAGGCCCGTGTAGCACAGCAGCAGCTGCACATAGAGCGGCGTGCCGCGGAAGATATAGGTATAGAGCCACACGAGGCCCGCGAGCCATTTCTTCTTCGACACGCGCGCGACCGCGAGCGGCACCGACAGACAGAAGCCCAGGCCGATCGACACGACCAGCAGCCACAACGTGATTGCGACACCGGTAAAGCGATAGCCGTCGGTGAACAGATAGTTGCGCCAGTATTGCTGAATGATCTCGATCATAGATCCGCCTTTCGCACGCCGGTCGAGTAACGCTTTTCGAGGTACATCAGCACGAAGTTCGACACTGTGGTGATGACGAGATAGATCGCCCCCGCGAGCAGGGTGAAGAAGAAGAACCGCAGGGTGCCCTTGCCGGCGTCCTGCGAGGCCTTGACGACGTCGGCGAGACCGATGATCGACACGAGCGCGGTCGCCTTGACCATCACCTGCCAGTTGTTGCCGATGCCGGGCAGCGCGAAGCGCATCATCTGCGGGAACATCACGCGCGAGAACACCTGCCAGCTCGTCATGCCGTAGGCCGCACCCGCTTCGAGCTGGCCGCGCGGCACCGCGAGAAACGCGCCGCGGAACGTCTCGGTGAAGTACGCGCCGTAGATGAAGCCAAGTACCGCGACGCCGGCCACGAACGGGTCGATGTCGATCTGGTCCCAGCCCATCGCGTCGGTCAGGTTGTTCAGCCAGATCTGGATGCTATAGAACAGCAGCAGCATCAGCACGAGATCGGGCACGCCGCGCACGAGCGTCGTGTAGACGGTGCCGACGCCGTTCGACAGGCGATTCTTCGACAGTTTCGCCGCTGCGCCGAGCAGGCCGAGCACGAACGCGAGCGCGAGCGAGAACACCGCCAGCTTGACGGTTTGCCAGGTGCCGCTGAGGAGTAGCGGGCCGTAGCCTTGAAGGAACATAGGAAGTCCTCGACGATGCGTTTCTCGCGCACCGCGAAAGACGCGGCCCGCGCTGCGCCGCGTCGGGGACGAGCGCCTGGCTCGCCGTGATCCGCGGCGCACAGCGTGCCGCTGTGCAAATCATGCCGCAGAAACGTTGGTGGCTCCTGCAGCGCGCTTTTGGGACTTTCGTCTCGGATTGTTTTGAATCTACTGCCTTGTGTTGCTACCTGCGATTGCTACCTTCGATTGCCGCCTTCGGTGCCACTTGCACTGCCATCGCCACCGGCCCGAGCCGGCCTACCACTCAGTATCCTGCCTGTTTTGCTCAACGGCCAGGATAAATGTCGAAGTCGAAGTACTGCTTCTCGAGTTTTTTGAACGTGCCGTCCCGATGAACCTCGGCGAGCGCCTGATTGAACTTCGCCTTCAGTTCGGCATCGCTCTTGCGCAGACCGATCGCGGTGCCTTCGCCGATCGTCTTCGGGTCCTTCACTTCCGGACCGGCCCAGCCGAAGCCCTTGCCGCGCGGTGTCTTCAGAAAGCCGGCGTCGGCCTGCACTTCGTCCTGCAGCGCGGCGTCGAGACGGCCCGATGCGAGATCCGCGTACACCTGGTCCTGATTCCGGTACGGCACGACGACCACACCCTTCGGTTCCCACCAGACCTTCGCGTACTGTTCCTGCGTCGAGCCCTGCTCGACGCCGACGCGCTTGCCTTTCAGCGATTCAGGGGTGGGCAGAAGCGGAGAACCGGTCTTCGCGATCATGCGGGCGGGCGCGTCGAACATCTTGTCGGAGAAGTCGATCTGCTCACGGCGCTTGTCGGTGACGCTGAGCGAGGAGATGATCGCGTCGAACTTGCGAGCTTTCAGCGCCGGAATGAGGCCGTCCAGATCCTGCGCGACCCACACGCACTTCACGTTCATCTTCGCGCACAGCGCGCGGGCGAGGTCGGCATCGAAACCGAGGATGTCGCCATTAGGCGCCTTCGATTCGAATGGCGGATAACTGGCGTCGACCCCGATGCGCACCGTCTTCCATTCTTTCGCCATCGCGCTGGTGGCCATGACTGCCAGAGCCACGCACAGTGCGAACTTCTTCATGTTTCTCCTGAACCAAACTGATCGTCGTGATGACTTGACCCGACGAACGCCGGCCGAGGGCCGACGGTCGCTATTCTAGGCGGTCAAAATTGCCGTGCCGCAGGGATTGTCGCCGCGCGCTCGTCTTCCTTGCGCGGGCGGTTCGTGCGACGCGGCGCGCTGCTCGGGCGCGTTCCGTGTTTGCCGGACATGCCTCGCGCGGGCGTGGCGCCGGGTGGGAGCCCGTCGCGCGCCGGTTGCGGCCGGCCCGGAGAGGCTTGCCGGCGCGGCCTGCACGCCCCGCTGGACGTCCACGCGGCTTGAAAAGCGCGGTATTTTACCCGAAGAGCGGCAAGCTGCCAGCGCGGGGCGGCAGCGAGCGGCAAGACGCCGCGCAGCGCGTTGTGCGTGCGCGACGCCGGCGCGGTTTTGGGGGCGCCGGGCTGCCGGGCGCCGGGCTGCCGGGCGCCGGGCTGCCGGGCGCCGGGCTGCCGGGCGCCGGGCATCCGTGCCGTCCGCGCGATTGCATGCAGCGGTGGAACGCTGCGGTGCGGTCGCGCACGATTGTTTAGTGCCCACGCAGCCCCTACATTCCACGCATCGCTCTGATTGAGTACTTACCGGGAGACTTTCCATGATCGAGATTCGCCGCTCCGCCGAACGCGGTCACGCCAACCACGGCTGGCTCGACTCGTATCACAGCTTCTCGTTTGCCGATTACCGCGACCCCGAGCATGTGCACTTCGGGCCGTTGCGCGTGATCAACGAAGACCGCATCGCCGGCGGCCAGGGTTTCGGCGCGCATGGGCATCGCGACATGGAGATCGTCACGTATGTGCTCGAGGGCGCGCTCGCGCATCGCGACAGCATGGGCAACGGCTCGACGATCCGTCCCGGCGACGTGCAGCGCATGAGCGCGGGCACCGGGGTGCAGCATAGCGAGTTCAACGCGTCGCGCGACGAACCCGCGCATCTGCTGCAGATCTGGATCATTCCGCGCCGCGCGGGCGATCAGCCCGGCTACGAGGAAAAGCGCTTTGACGCCGACAGCAAGCGCGGCCGTCTGCGCGTGATCGCGTCGCCCGACGGCCGCGACGGCTCGGTGACGATCCATGCGGACGCGTCGATCTACGCGGGACTGTTCGACGGCGCCGAACACGCGACGTTCGCCATACCGGCGGGGCGTCTCGCCTATCTGCACGTCGCGCGCGGCACGCTGAGCGTGGACGGCACGGTGCTCGAAGCGGGCGATGCCGCGAAGCTCAGCGACGTCGACACGGTCACGCTCGAAAAGGGCGACGGCGCGGAAGTGCTGCTGTTCGATCTCGGTCAGTTGAACGGCTGATCCGAGCGGTTGATTCGCGCGGCCCGCGGCCCGCGGATCGAGCCGCGAGCAGCACCAAAACGACGACGCCACGGAAAACCTCTTCCGTGGCGTTTTTTCTATTAGCGAGGCGCCCTCCCTGGCACGCCTCGCGGATGCAACGAGCCGCTTACTGATTAGCGGCCGGCGCCGACGCCGCGCCCTTGTGATGCTCCCAACCCTCGCGCATCTTCTCGTGACGCTGTTCCATCCGCGCGAAGCGCTGCTTGATCGCCGTGCTGACAGTGGTCTTCTGCTGGTCGTTCAGGCCGTTATAGAACTTGAGCCATGCGTCGGTGGTTTGCTGACGCAGTTGGGCGTCCTTCTGCTCGATCTGCTGATGCGTCGCGGCCATCGCGTTCAGATCGAGGATCGGCTGTTGCTGCGCGGCCTTGAACTGGTCGTGAGCCTGCTTGTGATTCGCGCGCATCGCTTCGTGATTCTGCTTCATCGTATCGAGCGCGCTTTGCCACAGCTTTTCCTGATCCGCGTTCAGCTTCAGCTGATCGTGGAGTTGGGTCAGTTCCTTCATGAAGTGGCCGTGCCAGCCGCCGGGGCCGCCGTGCGCCTGCTCGGCGGGTTGAGCGGCGTAAGCGGCGCCCGCGCCGATGGCGAGAGCGGTGGCAGCAACGGCGAGAACGCGCGACATCTTTTTGGTGGACATATGAGGCTCCTTGTAATGGAATAGCCGACGATGCAACCGGTCTTTGGACTGCCTGCACTCGGTAAGGCACAGCGTAGAGAACCGCGTGCGCCGCTGTGTTACGCGCCAGGACGCCGCCATTACCAGCAATTACGCGCGGCTTTCACCGTAACACCCGGTAACCCTTCAGACCGTTTGGAAAACGAAATCCCTTTCTGCCGCGCGTTAAACTTCATTTCATGGCTACTCAAATCCTGGTCGTCGACGACGACGTCGAACTGCGCGATCTGCTGCGCGACTATCTGGCCCGTCAGGGCATCGAAGTTTCGGTGCTGCACGACGCGGGCTCACTCGAACGGCGCCTCGAGCGCGAGCGCCCCGACCTCATCGTGCTGGACCTGATGATGCCCGGCGTGGACGGCCTCACCGCGCTGCGCAAGCTGCGCGCATCGGGCGACGATATTCCCGTCATCATGCTGACCGCGCGCGCCGACGACGTCGACCGTATCGTCGGACTCGAACTCGGCGCGGACGACTACCTCGGCAAGCCGTTCAATCCGCGCGAACTGCTCGCGCGCGTGCAGGCGGTGCTGCGCCGCCGCCGCACGCTGCCGTCGGCCGCTGCGCCCGAGCAGCGCGAGCCGTTCAGCTTCGGCCGCTTCACGCTCGATTTCCAATCGCGCACGCTGCATCTCGAAGACAAGCCGCTCACGCTGTCGGGCAGCGAGTTCGCGCTGCTGAAGATCTTCGTCAATCACCCCATGCGCACGCTCACGCGCGAGCGCCTGCTGGAACTGCTGCACGGTCCCGAGTACGACGGCACCGACCGCGGCATCGACGTGCAGGTGTGGCGCCTGCGTCGCATTCTCGAAACCGATCCATCCACACCGCGCTTCATCCAGACTGTGCGCGGCCGCGGTTACGTGTTCGTGCCGGACGGCGAGCAGCATGCGTCGGCCCATTGATTCGCTGTTCGGGCGGCTCGCACTACTCGTCGTCGCGGTGCTGATGCTGTCTCATTTCGCGTGGTACGCGCTGATGCGGCTCGAACGCTCGCAACTGCAAGCGCGCTACGCGGTCGAGGAAGCGACCTTCCTCGTCGACGCGGTGCGTCAGCACGTCGCCCGCACACCGGATCAACCGCTGCCATCGCGAGTGAAGCTGGTCGACCCGGCCAGCCCGGACGTGCCGGCAGCCCGCGCGAGCATGCCGCCGCCGCTCGAGCGTTTCGTCGAGGACGTGCGCGACCGCATGCCGGCCGACACCCAGGTGCGCGTCGGTCCGCCCGGCGGACCGCCCACGCTATGGGTGCGCGCCGCGACTGATCAGAACTGGATCGTCGTGCCGGTTCAGCCGCTGCGCATGCCGCGCTCGCTCGACCGCATGGTGTTGTGGCTCGTCATTATTTTCTCGTTCGCGGTGATGGCGGCGCTGTTCGCCGCCTGGGCGCTGCAGCGGCCACTGCGCTTGCTCGCGCAGGCGGTCGCGCGCTTCGGCCGCGGGCTGCCGGTGCCGCCGGTGCCGGAGCGCGGGCCGCGCGAATTGCGGCAACTCACGCACGGCTTCAATCAGATGGTGCAGGAAGTCGCGCGCACCGAGAACGATCGCGCGGTGATGCTGGCCGGTGTCGCGCATGACCTGAAGACGCCGCTCGCGCGTCTGCGGCTGCGCGCCGAAATGATGGACGACGCGAAGACGCGCGACGGCGTCGTGCGCGACGTCGATTCGATGACGCATATCGTCGAGCAGTTCCTGCTGTTCGCGCACGACGGCGCGGACCGCAGCGAACCCGTGGAAGTTGATGCGCAGTGCGAGCGTGTCGTGCGCAGCTATCGGGCGGTGTCCAGCGATGCTCCGACCGTTTACACGGAGCTGAACGCCGGGCCGTCGTTTCTGTTGCCGGCCGCCACGCTCGACCGGATCCTGTCGAATCTGATCGACAACGCGCATGCATATGGGGCGCCGCCGGTGGTCGTGGCGACCGCGCGCACACCGCAGGGCTTTACGCTATCCGTTAGCGACAACGGCAAGGGCATCGCCGCCCAGGATCTGATCAGCGCGAGCCGGCCGTTCGTGCGGCTCGATCCGGCGCGCGGCGGCAACGGCCACAGCGGGCTGGGTCTTGCGATCGTCGAGCGGCTGGTGCGGCGCGCGGGCGGTGAGTGGGAAATCGGCAATCACGACGGCCGCGGTTTGCGGGTGTTGATGAGCTTTCCGTTCGAAGTGCTGCCGCGGGTTGCGACGGCCTCGGAAAACGCGTGGTAGGAGCAGAGTGTTGCAGTCGCGATGCGCGCGCGGGGGCGTCGGCATCGCGCGCGGCGAGCGGTCAGTCCGAAAACAGCGTATTCAACGCATTCGCCGTTTCGCTATCGACGGTATTCCACGTCACCGATTCCGCCTCGAAAATATAGTGCGTCGTATATTTGCCGAGACGCGCGAGTATTTCCTCCTGAATCAGTTCCGGCGCGACCTCCAGTTTCAGATACCACGCGGTCGACGACAGACGCGTCTGGAACGCGCCGTATTCGGCGAGCAGATGGTCGAATGCCTCAGCGTCCTGATCGCGACAGACGATCACCAGATTTCCCTTCATGCGAATCTCCCGTTAGTGCGGTAGTGACACTCCGATATCAGGATTGATGATACCTGCTTCGTTGCGGGAAGCTCGGCGTCGTTTTCGCGCGGGCAGGGCTTGGCGTGGGTTGGCTATGCGGAGAGGGCGATACCGTCGCGCTGAGTATTTCGGCGAGCGTCAGGCATTCACCATGCATTCACCGCCGTGCGCGCAGGCGGCGCGGTATCGTCGGGCGGCAGCGCTTCGGTGCGGTCGCGCCCGCCGGTCTTCGCCGCGTACAGCGCGGTATCGGCACGGCTCATCAGGCGCTCGGGCAGATCGTCGGGCGACAGCTCGGTGATGCCGATGCTCACGCTCAGGCCCGCCGCGGCCGGCAACTTCGGCGAGGGTATCGCTTTCAGCCGCAGCCGCAGCCGCTCGACGACTTCGCGCCCGCCTGCCAGATCGGTGGCCGGCAGCAGCAGGCCGAACTCTTCGCCGCCGAGCCGGCCGATCGCGTCGGAGCTGCGCAGCTCGGCGCGACACGTATCGACGAAATGTTCGAGCGCGCGGTCGCCGGCGGCGTGCCCGAAGCGGTCGTTGATCTGCTTGAAGTGGTCGAGATCGGCGATCGCCATGCACAGCGGCTCGCGGCCCGCGTGCGCGCGATCGATCTCGTGGCGCAGCAGGTCGAGGAAATAGCGCCGCGACAGCGCGCCGGTCAACGCATCGTGCCGCGCCTCCGCGGAGAGCAGCGTATTGGCCGACTGCAACTGCTCGGCGAGATCGCGGGTCGCGCGGTGGTGGCGCCGCTCGCGCACGTAGGACACGGTGATCACCCACGCGAGCGCGACGGTGCCGGACAGCGTCAGGAACACCAGCAGATGGTCGCGTTTGTGGTTGCGCAGCAGCTCCGGCCACGCGGCGAGCGGATCGACCAGATGCGCGGAAAGTCCGGAGTTCAGGCCGCCGCGGTTCTGATAGAGCGCCGGGGCCGGCTGCTCGATCATGCCGAATAGCTGCGCGGCGACCGAGGCCGGCACCCACGGCGCCTGCTCACGCACTTGCGTGTCTTCGCGGATCAGCATATCGGGGAATGTCTCACGGCGGTAGATGATGCGCCGCTCGGCGGGGCTCATCTGCGTGACGCGGGAGTTCGGCAATGCGTGGCCTTCGAGCGCGCTGTTGTGCGCCATGATGATGACGCCGTTGTCGTCGGAGACGAAGGTGCCCGCGTGCGCGACCCAGTGGCGCAACCGCGCGATGCCGACCTTCGCGACCACCGCGCCGACCAGCAGCCCGTCCGAGTACACCGGCGCGGCGATGAAGATGCCCGGCTCGCCGCTCGCGCGACCGACGCCGTAGGCTTCGGCGAACGCGCCGAGCAGTGCGCTCGTCAGATAGCCGCGCGCGCGCATATCCACGCCGACGAACGATTGCTGCGCGCCCTCGGGGTTCGACATCGTATTGCTGGAGGCGACGCAAATGCCGTTCGCGTTGACGATCCAGACCTGATCGAGCCCGGAGAAGCCTTGCGCTTCATGCAGGAATCGGCTGACCGCGGCCATCTGCGGATCCTTCAGCAATGCGGCGCGCAAGGCGGGTTCCGCCGCCTCGCCGTTCACGGCATAATTCTGCGATTGCACGAGGGCACGCTGGACCACGTCCATTTCGGCCATGGTTGCGGGGATGGCGCGGGACATCGCGAGGTCGCTGGCAATCACTTCAGCCATGTTGTCGACGATCGACGTGGACATTTGCCGCTGCGTGTGCAACGCCGCGTCCAGCTCTTGCTGTACCATCCGGTCCGCGACCATGCCAGCCACGAACCAGCAGACGAGGACGATCAGCACGAAACTGACCGGCCCGGCTACCTGGCGCAAGGTTGTCCTGTTCATCGACCCTCTGATCCGTCTGGCTGTGACATGCAACTTGCTTGTTGGTGGGCAGCGCGCTCTCAACGCTGTGTCGTTATCTGCGTCAGCTGCGGTTTCGTTCCGTCACGAGCGACGTGCGTTGCGCCATCGCCATGCCCGGATTGAACCGCTGATAAACAGGTACGTCGTTTCCCGATTTTAACCGTCGCGAAGCACGTTGCCACCGTTATTGCTGGGATGCTGTCTGCATATGCCGCGCCGATCAGATTCTTAACGGCATCCGCGCGGCATTCTTGATAGGTGTGTGGACGGATGGAGCGAATGAGCGGCGACGGCCGCGGTGTCGCGCCGATGTGGCTTGCGCACCACGCGACGAGACAGTCCCGCGACCTGTCACGCTGACGTACGCGCGAGCAGGGTACAGTGCGGCGCGGCGGCGCGTGCCGGGGCTTGCTGAAGCCTTACGCCACGGCCTTGCGACGCCGTCTCGCGATTTGCGGCGAAAGGTTGTGCCTGAAACATAGGATGGTGTAGTGTCGTGCCGTCCAAAACGAGGAAAGCCCGCCAGCCCTCGGGCGGCGCACGCGGCGACAGGAGTTCGGCGTGATGGTAGTGGTCGTGGGCGACGCGTCCACGTAGCTGTCCATTGCCGGCCCATGTGCCTCCAACGCTAACGATTTACCACGCACGCGCGTTTTGCCATGCCTGATTTCCGCTTTCCGGACCGACCCATAGACCGCCGCGGAGCAGCCGCGGCCTCCTTCGAGCGTTCGAATGCCTGTTTCAAGAGGGAGGGCATCTGATGGATTTCAGCTTCAACCTGAAGCGCACCGCCAATGCGTCGGCATGGCGGGTGTTGCCCAACCGCTGGGACTTCGTCGCATTCCCGCTGATCATCTGCCTGATCGCGATGGCGTCGATCGGCTTTCACGAGACGCTCGCGCCGATGTCGACGCTGAAGACCCAGGCGATCTCGCTCGATCCGGCCAACCTGCCCGAGTACGCGATGCGCACCACGCTGCGCATGCTCGCGGCGATGGTCGCCTCGCTGATCTTCACGCTGGTCTACGGCACGCTGGCCGCCAAGAGCCGCCGCGCCGGCCTCGTGCTGGTGCCGATTCTCGACATCCTGCAGTCGGTGCCGGTGCTCGGCTACATCTCGTTTACGGTCACCTTCTTCCTCGCGATGTTCCCGGGCCGCGTGCTCGGCGCCGAGCTCGCCGCGATCTTCGCGATCTTCACGAGCCAGGCGTGGAACATGACGTTCAGCTTCTACCAGTCGCTGCGCACGGTGCCGCGCGACCTCGATGAAGTGTCGCGCGGCTTTCACCTGACCTCGTGGCAGCGCTTCTGGAAGCTCGAAGTGCCGTTCTCGATGCCGGGCCTGATCTGGAACATGATGATGTCGATGTCGGGGGGCTGGTTCTTCGTGGTCGCTTCCGAAGCGATCACGGTCGGCAACAACACGATTACGCTGCCGGGCATCGGCGCCTACCTGGCGCAGGCGATCGGCGACAAGAACCTGCACGCGATCGGCTGGGTCATCCTCGCGATGACGGTCGTGATCCTCGCGTATGACCAGCTGCTGTTCCGTCCGCTCGTCGCGTGGGCCGACAAGTTCCGCATGGAGTTCACGAGTTCGGGCGATGCGCCGGAATCGTGGCTGCTCGATCTGATCCGCCGCACGCGGCTGATTCACCGCCTGCTGGTGCCGCTCGGCTGGATGTTCGCGCGCGCGGCTCGCGTGCGCTTCCAGTTGCCCGCGTTCAGCGCGCCGCGCTTTCACATGCCGCAGCGGGAGAAGAACTCGAAGCTCGGTGACATCATCTGGGCGACGATCGTGCTGCTCGCCACGGTGTACGTGGTGTACCGCGTGTTCCTGTATGTGCGTACCGGCGTGACGCTCGACGAAATCGGCCACGTGCTCGTGCTGGGCCTGATCACGCTTCTGCGCGTGGTCGTGCTGATCGCGATCGCGTCCGTGATCTGGGTGCCGGTCGGCGTGCTGATCGGCCTGCGCCCGGCGCTCGCGGAGAAGGTGCAGCCGCTCGCGCAGTTCCTCGCGGCGTTCCCGGCGAACCTGCTGTTCCCGGTGTTCGTGATCGTCATCGTGCGCTTTCACCTGAATCCGGACATCTGGCTGTCACCGCTGATCGTGCTCGGCACGCAGTGGTATATCCTGTTCAACGTGATTGCCGGTGCAAGCTCGTATCCGAACGACTACCGCGAGGCGGCCAAGAATTTTCACATCCGCGGCTGGCAGTGGTGGCGTCAGGCGATGCTGCCGGGCATTTTTCCGTACTACGTGACGGGCGCGATCACCGCGTCGGGCGGCGCGTGGAACGCGAGCATCGTCGCGGAGTTCGTGCAATGGGGCGATACCAGGGTTGCCGCGCATGGCCTCGGCGCCTATATCGCGCAGACCACCGCGGCCGGCGACTATCCGAAGATCATCGTGGGCATCGCCGTGATGTCCCTGTTCGTGACCCTGTTCAACCGTCTGCTGTGGCGCCCGATGTACGCCTACGCCGAAGGCAAGCTCCGTCTAGATTGAGAAATGAAGGCTTAACGCGATGCAAAATCCTAAAGCTGCTATGACCGCCGCGCCGATCCAGACGCCGCCGAAGCCCCCGCGCCTCGGCGAGGAAATCCTGCGCGTCAAGGACGTGTGCCGCGGCTTCAACAAGACTCAGGGTGAACTGCTCGTCCTCGACGACGCGAATCTGTCGCTGCGCGAAGGCGAGATCGTCGGTTTGCTCGGCCGTTCGGGCTCGGGCAAGTCGACGCTGTTGCGTATCATCGCCGGCCTGATCGAGCCGACCGACGGCGAAGTCACGTACATGGGCAAGCCGCTCGAAGGCCCGGCGAAGGGTGTCGCGATGGTGTTCCAGACCTTCGCGCTGTTTCCGTGGCTGACCGTGCTGCAGAACGTGGAAGCGGGTCTCGAGGCGCAAGGCGTCGGCGCGTCGGAGCGGCGCACGCGAGCGCTCGCGGCGATCGACCTGATCGGTCTCGACGGCTTCGAAAACGCGTATCCGCGCGAGCTGTCGGGCGGCATGCGCCAGCGCGTCGGCTTCGCGCGCGCGCTCGTCGTCGATCCGACGCTGTTGCTGATGGACGAGCCGTTCTCCGCACTCGACGTGTTGACCGCGGAAACGCTGCGTACCGACCTGCTCGATCTGTGGACGCAAGGGCGCATGCCGATCAAGGCGGTGCTGATCGTCACGCACAACATCGAGGAAGCGGTGTTCATGTGCGACCGCATTCTGGTGCTGTCGTCGAACCCGGGCCGCGTGATCGCCGAGATCAAGGTGCCGTTCAAGCATCCGCGCAATCGTCTCGACCCGGCGTTCCGCCGCCTCGTCGACGAGATCTACGCGAAGATGACCGCGCGCCAGACCGACGAAAAGACCAAGAAGGGGCTCGAGCTCGGCAGCTGGCTGCCGCACGTGTCGACCAACCTGATGGCCGGTCTGATCGAGACGCTCGCCGCCGCGCCGTATCACGGCCGCGCGGACATGCCGGAAATCGCGCGCTCTCTGCATCTCGAGGTCGACGATCTGTTCCCGATCGCCGAAGTGCTGCAGCACCTCGGTTTCGCCGACGTGCGCGAGGGCGACATTTTCCTGACGCCGCCGGCGCGCGTGTTCTCCGAGTTCGGTACGCAGGAACGGAAGATGATGTTCGCCGAGCATCTGCTGCGGCACGTGCCGCTCGCGGCGCGGATCAAGAAGGTGTTGAACGAGCGGCCGGGGCATCGTGCGCCGCGCGTGCGCTTCGAGCAGGAGCTGGAAGACTTCCTGTCGGACAGCGCGGCGGAAGAGACGCTCGACGCGGTGATCAACTGGGGCCGTTACGGCGAGATCTTTTCGTATAACGACCAGACGGAAATCTTCAGTCTGGAAGACGTGGAATCTTGAGCCCGGGTTGCCGCGCCGCGGAGGCGACTGCGGTTCAGACAAAAAAAGCGGCGAGGAAAACCTCGCCGCTTTTTTATTGCAGGTTGCCCCAGCGTGCGACCGCCGGCTCGGCCGTCGCCCACTTCCAGCCGTTGTCCTGCTGGCACGCGCTGGCCGTGAACCACCTCTCGGGCGCGTTCGGGCCGTCGCCGTCCTGCACCGAGAACACGAAGTCTTTGCACAGCGCGAGCGCCGAGTTGACCGCGCGCGTCACGCGCACCTGGCCGTGACCGTTCTCGATCGGCAACGTGTGCTTGACCGACCATGGTTTCGTTTCGCCGACCGGCATCGTGCCGACCAGCGCCGCCATCAGATCCTGCTGATCCTTGTGCATGCTGCGCATGTAGCGCGCGACCGCTTCGTCGGTGGCGGCCTGCACCGCCACGCCGACGCCGAGCGCGACGGCCGGATTGCTGGTCACGATGCCCGAAGCGACACCCGCCGCCGCGCCGCTCGCGGCGCCGATCGACGCGCAGCCGCTCGCCAGCAGGCTCGCGCCGACGCATAGCGCGCCGGCCGCGACGAGCCGAAGCCGATCACCCCACGGAACGCCAGGCGAACGCAATTTCATTGCAGCGCACCCCAGCGCTCGGTGGCGGGTTCGGCCGATGCCCAACGCCAGTCCTTACCGTCACGGCAAACCGATGCGATGTAAAACGCGCTGCTCGCGGGCTTGTCGCGCGTTGCGGTCTGATCGACGGAAAAAACGATTTCCTTGCAGTCGAGCGCACCGGTGCTGATCAGGCGGCTGACGGTCACGCGGCCGTGCTCGTCGTCTTCGATCGGGAAAGAGTGGGTGATGCTCCAGGGAGCGACCGCCCCGATCTCGAGCGGACCGGCCGCCTGCGCGATGCTGTTCTGCGTATTCGTGTGGACCACGCGCTCCGAATACTGCACGCCGGCGCGCGCGGCGGCGACCGCGCCGAGACCGATACCGGTCGCGACCGCCGCATTGCTGGTGACCTTGCCCGCGATCGCGGCACCCGCGATACCGGCGCCCGCGACCGCGCCTTCCGAGTACAACGAGCTGCAGCCGCTCAATGCCGACGATATTGCCAGCGCCAGCGCGATCAGCGCTGTTACGTGGGGGCGTTTGCCTGCGACAACGGAGTTCGCGTTGTCGGCCCACACCATGTTCTTTTGCATTTCTCCTGTCCCTGCCCGTACAGGTGCCTGCGTTCACGCGTCGCGCGTGTAAACGAAGGACACGTCGTTTATTACGCTGCCGCATTGTGCAGGATGCGTTTTGTAATTGGCAGCGAAAAAATGCAAGAAATTGCAAAACATCGTGCGCCGCGATGTTTTCTGCTGCATGGGCGGGAAGGCTTGCCTGGCTCTGCCAGGTATTTGGGAACGGCCGCCACCATCGGCGAACGGCCTACGTTGCAGCGCGCCTATGAGTCGGCTTCGTCTTCGCCGCTTTCGTCGCCGTATGCGCTCAGCCGGTTGTACAGCGTTTTGAGGCTCACGCCGAGCGCCTTGGCCGCGCGCCGCTTGTCGCCGCCGCAGTACTTGAGGGTGCCGAGAATGATCTGCTTCTGCGCGTCGGCGAGCGGCGTGCCGATCCACACGCTCATCGCGTCGCCTTGCGTGACCGCTTTCTTGACTCGCGACGCAAGATGCGGATGCGGCAATTCGACGGTCTTCTCCGCGAGAATGAACGCGCGATACACGGCGTTCTTCAACTCCCGCACGTTGCCCGGCCACGACCATGAACGCAGCGTTTCGATCGAGCGTTTGCTGAAGCTCTTGTTGGTGGTTTCCTGCTGATTCAATTGCGCGAGGAAGTATTGCGCAAGCAACTCGCGATCGTTTTCGCGCTCGCGCAGCGGCGGCGCGCGCAGCGGAAACACCGCGAGCCGGTACATCAGATCCTCGCGCAAGCCGTTTTCCTTGACCGCCACCGCCGGGTCGCGATTGGTCGCGGCGATCACGCGCACGTTGCCGCTGATCAGCTCGTTGCCGCCGACCCGATAGAACGTGCCGGTTTCGAGCGCGCGCAGCAGCTTGACCTGGCGCACCGGCGCCATTTCGGTGATTTCGTCGAGAAACAGCGTGCCGCCGTTCGCATGTTCGAAGTAGCCGATGCGGCCTTGGACCGCGCCGGTGAAGCTGCCTTTTTCGTGGCCGAACAGCTCGGCTTCGATCAGCTCATCGGGAATCGCGCCGCAGTTCACGGCGACGAACGCGCCGTCCTTGCGGCCGCTGCGCTCGTGGATGGTGCGGGCGATCAGCTCCTTGCCGGTGCCGGATTCGCCGATGATCAGCGCGGTCGCGTCGGTATCGGCGACGCGTTCGATCTGCTCGTACAGATCGAGCATCACCGGCGACGAGCCGTACAGCAGCCCGTACGATTTCAGTCCCGCGACGGCATCCCCGACGCGCTGCTTCGCTTGTGGCGAAGCATTGCCGCCGGCGGACACGGTGGGCGAGTCCAGATCGATTGACGCCATAAAAAGGGGAGTCCTGTGCAAATGAAGTTCGTGATGCGGCGCGCAGGCCTTGAATGCGATAGACCGTACAGCCACTATCTCATAAAAGACGATTTAACCACTTCGACACGGCTTCCCGCAATCGAACTGGTAGCCGCGGCGGCCGCCGTGCGCGCAATCGGTCGAAAGTGCTCGAAATTGGCCTTTTTCAGCGCGCTGAAGCGGTAAATATACCGGGCACATGCATTGCATCATTGACCGTTTGACCGAGTCGTGCGAGCTTTTGACGGCTGCGTCGCAGCGCTGCCGACCAGCGCAAAGCGGCAACCTTTCAACCCGCATCGCGCGGCTAAGCCCAAACGATCGCACCGCTTGGAGCGGCAATTCCGCGGCAACGCCACGAACGCCGAAGCAGACGAGGAGTAAACGATGACTGACACCACGCAACAACTTGCACTCGGCGGACAGAAGATCGTCGAGGATCTTCGGGTGCTGCTGAGGGACTCGGAGGAAATGCTGCGGCTCGCCGCCAACGTGCCGGGCGAAGGCGTCAATGCGTTGCGCGACCGGCTCGGCACGCATGTGGAAACGCTGCAATCGACGCTCGGCGACGCGCAACGCAACGTGCATCGACGCTATCGCGAGGCGGCGGTCAGCACCGAGCACTATGTGCGCCACAACCCGTGGCGTTCGCTCGCGCTCGCGGCGGGCACCGGATTTCTGCTCGGCGTGCTGGTTGCTCGTTAGAGGCGGCGCGGCGAGCGACGCTCGCATCGGCTCGCTGGATGGCGGGGGACGTCTGGCACGAGCCGCACTCATCCGCATCACGATCCAAGGAGTTCATGATGACACGACCCACGATTGGTTTTTTTGGCGCATTGATGGCACTCGGCGGCTTTCTGGCGGTTCGCTACGTGCAGCACAAACGCACGGGCCAGATTTCCCCGGCCCGAGAGCTCAGCCGCTGGGAAAACGAGGGCGGTGCGGTAGCGGCGCCGGCAACCTTGTCGACGGAGCTCGCGCCCGCCTCCCAGAGTACGAACGGTTCAGGGCAGGCTGACGGCGAACACCGCGCATGGCCGTTTCCGCGTGGCTAACGCGCTGCGCTCGAATCCCAGGGTGGGCGGCGGTGCAGCCAGATCGGCGGTCGGCGCCTGGAAGGATTGTTAAATGAAGTTCTATAAACCCGTATAATAGGCAAATAGACAACAATCACGCAGTAATCGGCCTGAATTTGGCCTTTATTGTTGCGCTTTTTCATCAAATGGTCGGCGGGGCGGGACACACGTCGAATCCGCGTCATTCAGCCGACCCGATCCAGCGGCATGCCCATGGGGATGTTCCGCATATTTTCTGACCCACGCTTGCAGGCTTTCGAAACGCGATGCCACATGTACTGATTGTCGATGACGACGCAAGTACCCGCGAGGCGCTTTCCGCCATCATTGGGGAAGACGGGCTGACCACCGCCACCGCGGGCGATCTACGCGAAGCGCGTATTCAACTGATCCGGCAGATGCCGGACGTCGTATTTACCGACCTGAAGCTGCCCGACGGCAGCGGGGTCGATCTGTTCGAAGATCTCGATCCGCGCTCCGGCGTCGAAGTGATCGTGATCACGGGTCACGCAACGGTCGAGTCGGCGGTCAGCGCGCTGAAAATGGGCGCGGCCGACTACCTCGTGAAACCGATCAACATGCAGCGGGTGAAGGCGATCCTGTCGCGTCTGCCGCGCGCCGGCGACCTGAAGGCCGAGATCGGCACACTGCGCGGCGAGTTGCGCCGCATGGGCCGCTTCGGTCTGATGCTCGGCAATTCGCCGGCGATGCAGGAGGTCTACGACCAGATCAGCCGCGTCGCGCCGACGGCGGCCTCGGTGATGCTGGTCGGCGAATCGGGCACCGGCAAGGAAGTCGCCGCGCAGACCCTGCACGAGCTGAGCCTGCGCCGCAAGCACGCGTTCCTCGCGGTCAACTGCGGCGCGATTTCCCCGAACTTGATCGAGTCGGAAATGTTCGGCCACGAGCGCGGTTCGTTCACCGGCGCTGACCGGCAGCACAAGGGCTATTTCGAGCGCGCGAACGGCGGCACGCTGTTCCTCGACGAAATCACAGAGATGCCGATCGAGCTGCAGGTGAAGCTGCTGCGCGTGCTCGAGACCGGCATGTTCATGCGTGTCGGCACGACCAAGGAAATCGAAACCGATGTGCGCCTGATTGCGGCCACCAATCGCGATCCGGAGCAGGCGGTGCTCGAAGGCAAGCTGCGGCTGGACCTTTACCACCGGCTGAACGTGTTTCCGATCAGCCTGCCGCCGCTGCGCGATCGCGGCAAGGACGTCGAACTGCTCGCGCAATCGTTCCTCGATGAGCTCAACGAGCGTCACGGCACGAAGAAGCATTTCCCGGTCGCGGTGAAGGAGATGCTGCTGTCGTATCCGTGGCCGGGCAATGTGCGCGAGCTGAAAAACTACGTGCAGCGTGCGCACATCATGTCGAGCGCGGATTCGGATACCACGGCGACCGTGCCGTTGCAGATCACGCTATCGAAGCCCGCGACCGGCACCGCGATCACGATCCCGTTCGGCACCTCGCTCGCGGAGGCCGACCGTCAGCTGATCCTGGCGACGCTCGAGCAATGCGGCGGCGTGAAGACGCGCGCCGCGGAAATTCTCGGCATCAGCCTGAAGACGCTGTACAACCGGCTCGTCGAGTACGGCAACGATGCGCGCGACGACGGCGATCCCACCGACGAATCACGCGCGCTCGGCGACGCGGACGCCTGATTCGCGCTCGTTCGCGCGTCATCTGCATCATCAGCGATCGCCCGCCCGGGCTTCTGGGCGGGCATTCGAACGGCACAGGCCTTGCTGCGCTCCAGTGGAACGCAAAACGAGGTCACCGACATGCCGCACCTGCCGCATTCCGCTGCCGTTTCCCCGCCGTCCGGGCCGTTGCGCGCTCACCGGCCCGAACCGGTCGAGCCTCCCGCCACGCCGCCGAACCCGGCCGAACCCGACACGATTCCCGGCCCGACACCCGAGCCGATCGAGCCCGTGGAACCGGTCACGCCGCCGATCGGCGATCCGCCGCCGCAGCCAACCCAAACGCCTCAAGCCGCCGTCCGACGGTCGCGACCACCGCAACGCTGATGCGACCCTCGATGACGTACCATCGCGCGCCCGATCCAACCGCAGCCGGACTGCAGCGGACCTTGGTCCGCTGCAGTGCATTGCTGTACTTGTTACAAAGCCGGCGCATGTTTTACCGGCAATTTACGGTTTCGCCCCCTAGACTGTAGGGATGCCGCAACAAGCGGCAGGCTTCCCCCGGAGGCACGATCATGAGACACCCCGCATTGCGACGTTCCGCGCGGCACTCCAAGCGCGGACCACGGCCGGCCGATGTCAAGACTGAACCGGCGGAGTCGCCGGACCCGGCCGCGCAGAACCGGATCGCCCCGCATACGCCGCCGGACGGCGAGCACAACCAGGGCGGGGTGCGTCAGGAAGGCCTCGAATACCAGCGCGATCTCGGCTCGGAACAGGACGCCTGACGCAGCGCAGTACGCGGGCGGAGTGTTCCGGCGACTATGACGCCGGTAAGAAGACCTCCGCTTTGGTCAGATTTAACAGAAAAATTTTCTTCGCAATAAGTGATGATTGCGGGGATTAGCTCGTTTGTCACATTTCCATACAACTTTATTTCCGATATCTCAAATATCGGCACGTTGCTTGCATGCACCGTTTTGGCGCAATTCCGCATACAACGAAACAATGGAGCACTAATGAGCAGATTGATCGTGGTATCGAATCGTGTCGCACCGATTCAGGAAGCGCGTCCGGCAGCGGGCGGGCTCGCGATCGGCGTGCTGGACGCACTGAAGGAAACCGGCGGCGTCTGGTTCGGCTGGAGCGGCGAAACGGTCAGCGAGCCATCCGCGCCCGTGATCGAGAAGCAGGGCAACGTCACCTACGCGACGGTGGGCCTCACCAAGCGCGATTACGACGAGTACTACCGCGGTTTTTCGAACACCACGTTGTGGCCGACCTTCCACTATCGCAACGACCTGTCCCGCTACAACCGCGAGGACTACGCGGGCTACCAGCGCGTCAACGCGACGCTCGCGAAGCAGTTGAAGGAACTGCTCAAGCCCAGCGACATCATCTGGGTGCACGACTACCATCTGCTGCCGTTCGCGCGTTGCCTGCGCGATCTCGGCGTGAAGAACCCGATCGGCTTCTTCCTGCACATTCCGTTTCCGGTGCCCGAGGTACTGCGCACGATTCCGCCGCACGAAGAGCTCGTCAAGGCGATGTGCAGCTACGACGTGATCGGTTTTCAAACCGAGGCGGATCGCCAGTCGTTCGTCGACTATATCGAGCGCGGTCACCATGGCACGTCGAGCGAAGACGGCATGGTGCACGCGTACAACCGCTTCCTGAAGGTCGGCGCGTACCCGATCGGCATCTATCCGGATGCGATCGCGAAGGCCGCCGAGCAGTTCACCGACCGCAAGGCGGTGCGCAGCCTGCGTGACGGCATGCGCGGGCGCAAGCTGATCATGAGCGTCGACCGGCTCGATTATTCGAAGGGGCTGGTCGAGCGCTTCCAGGCATTCGAGCGGCTGTTGCAGAACGCGCCGGGCTGGCACGGCCGCGTGTCGCTCGTGCAGATCGCGCCGCCGACCCGCGCGGACGTGCAGACTTATCAGCGCATCCGGCAGACGCTCGAAGGCGAAGCGGGCCGCATCAACGGCCGGTTCGCGCAACTCGACTGGACGCCGATCCAGTACCTGAACCGCAAGTACGAGCGCAATCTGCTGATGGCGCTATTCCGCCAGTCGCAGGTCGGCTATGTAACGCCGCTGCGCGACGGCATGAACCTGGTGGCCAAGGAGTACGTCGCGTCGCAGGACCCGGCCGATCCGGGCGTGCTCGTGCTATCGCAATTCGCGGGCGCGGCCGAGCAGCTGCCGGGCGCGCTCGTCGTGAATCCGTTCGATCTGTCGCAGATGGCCGAAGCGCTCGAACGCGCGCTGTCGATGCCGCTCGCCGAGCGTCAGGCGCGTCATGCGGACATGATGGAGCCGATGCGCGAGAACAATCTGTCGGTTTGGCGCGATACCTTCCTGGACGATCTGCGCCACGTCGCGACCGCTTCTTCGGTGACGGCCAAAGCGGTAAAGCTCGCTGACGTGACGGCATCGTCCTGAGCGGACAGTCGCGGCCCGCGCGTGGGCGGGCGACGCGGGGGCCGGTCACGTCGTGAATGAAGTGACAACGAAGATCGAAGCAAAAAGGGCGTGCATCGCGTCGTGCGATGCGCGCCCTTTTTCGTGGGTGCGTTGCGCGTCGAGCGGCCACAAACCCAGCCACAACGCGGCCACAACCCTCAAGCCGGCTGCGTCGCCTTCTGCATGACCCGCATCGTGCTGACGACCGCCGCGACCGCCGAGAACCCCGCGGCCACATACAGCGCGATGACCGTCCCGCTTTGCGGCGCGACGCCGAAGATCAGCGCGACCAGCGCCGCGCCGAGCGTTTGCCCGGTCAGGCGCGCGGTGCCGAGCATGCCGCTCGCGCCGCCGCTGCGTTCGCGCGGCGCGGACGACAGCATCGTCCGATTGTTCGGCGACTGGAAGATGCCGAAGCCCGCGCCGCACAGCGCCATGCGCCACGAAATCTGCAGTGCGTCGGGATGAGGGCCGAGCGTTGCGAGCAGCAGCAGGCCGACCGTCATCGCGGCGAGCCCGACGCCGCCGAGCCAGCCGGACGATATCCTGTCCGACAGGACCCCTGCAATCGGCGCCGCGATGATGATGATCGCGGGCCACGGCGTCATCAAAAGACCGGTTTCGACCTGCGACATACCGAGCGTTTCCTGCAGCAGGAACGGTAGCGACACGAACGCGAGCATCTGCGCGCAGAACGAGCAGACCGACGTCCCGATCGACAGCGCGAACACCGGAATACGCAGCAGGTCGATCGGCAGCAGCGGCGCGGGCCGCGTCAGTTGCCGGCGCACGAAGAAGTAGCCGACCACCAGAGCACCGAGTGCTTCGAGCGTCACGTAGCCGAAGCGCTGGCCGTGGCCGAGGCCATCGACCGCGAAAATCAGCAGGCCGAACACGATCGCGTTCATCACCGCGCTCAGATAGTCATACGGTGATTCGTGGCCGGGGTTCATCGGCAGCGCCTTGAAGCCGCCGACGATCGCCGCGATCCCGATCGGCACGTTGATCGCAAACAGCCACGGCCACGTCGCGATCGCGAGCACGCCAGATGCGACCGTCGGTCCGACCGCCGACGACACCGCCACCACGATCGCATTGATGGAGACGCCGCGCCCGAGCTGCGCCGGCGGATAGATCATGCGGACGATCGCGGTGTTCACGCTCATGATGCCGGCCGCGCCGAAGCCTTGGACCACGCGCGCGAGCGCGAGCGTCGCGAGCGAGTTCGACAGCGAGCAGCCGAGCGACGCGACCGTGAACAGGATCAGACCGGATAGATAAATGCGCCGATAGCCGATGCGGTCGCCGAGCGACGCCATTGGCAGCAGCGAGATCGTGATCGCGAGCTGATACGCGTTGACGACCCAGATCGACGCAGCGGCGCTCGCGTTGAGATTGCGCGCGATCGTCGGTAGCGCGACGTTGGCGATTGCGCTGTCGAGCACCGCGAGCGTCAGCGACAGCGCGATGACGAGCATCGCCCAGTAGCGTTGTGGAACCGGCAGGCCTAGTTCCTTGCCTTCGAAGCGGGGAGTGGAGCGCGTCGGGCCATCCGTGCGCGGGGAGGGTGCGTGCATCGATTGTTCGATTTGTCGGAGATGTTGCCGCGCCTGTGCGCGGCTCACGCGCTGGCCGCTCTGGGCATATCGGTCGGCGCGGCGGCGGCGTTACCAGCGCGCCGGCGCCGCGCTCGCGTCATTTGAGTTCGTAAAGGCCTGTGTGGGTCGTCGAGTCGATTTCGTTCAGATGCGTCATGAAGCGCGCGACCGCGTTGGTGGTTTCCGCGCTGACCGGCAGATGCGGCACCTTCAGCGCATGCAGGCGGAAAATAAACCGATGCGTGCGATCGCCGCGCGGCGGCGCGGCGCCGCCGAAGCCGACTGTCCCATAGTCGTTGCGCAACTGTATCGCGCCCTGCGGCAGCAGCGAGCCGTCGGCCTTGCCAGCGTTGCGCGGCAAAGAGCGCGCGTCGGCCGGGATGTTGACGACGACCCAATGCCAGAAGCCGCTGCCGGTCGGCGCGTCGGGATCGTGAACGGTGAGCGCGAAGCTTTGCGTGTCCGCGGGTGGCGCTTCCCATTGCAGTGACGGCGAGATGTTTTCGCCGTCGCCGCCGAACGCCTTGTCGTTGTACTCGTGGTCTCTCGGCATGAAGCCGTTGTTGGGAAAGTCGTCGGACCAGAGACGGAAGTCAGCCATGATGTGCCTCCCTTGTTGATTGCTTCTGGGATCGTCGGAGTGCGCGATGTCCCGGCGGCGAGGCGCATCTCGCGGCATGCCGGAGCGGGTGAGGACGTGCCGTGAAAGCGCCGGGAAAGCACCCGGAATACGCCGCCGAAGCGTGCCTCGAAGGTATCTCGAAAGCATGCCGGGTGAGCTTTTCGAGTGTAGCACCAGCGGCCGGAGACTCGCGCACAAGGCAGCCCGCGTGTGGTTTCAGCCGCGGTCCTCGAACTCCGGCGCGTCGCTTCTAATCCACGCGACGAGCCGCTCGATCACGCCCGCGATATCGCGATTCGCACCCCGCAAAGCGCATTCCCACACAACCGCGACGCGCCAACCGCTCGCGAGCAGCGCGGCGCGCACCTTGTCGTCGTTGCTGCGATTGCGGCCGATCTTGTCGCGCCAGAAGTCGGGCCGCGTCTGCGGCCATTTGAACAGATGACAGTCGTGGCCATGCCAGAAGCAGCCATGCACGAGCACCACGGCGCGATAACGCGGCAGCACGATGTCGGGGCGGCCGGGCAGATCGCGCGCGTCGAGCCTGAAGCGCAGACCCCGCCGATGCAGCAGGCTGCGGATCAGCACCTCCGGCTTGGTGTTGCGGCCGCGAATGCCGGACATCATCCGGCTGCGCGTCGCGCTATCGACGATATCGACCATCGTCAGCGGGCCAACGGGTCGCGCGGCCGCTCAGGCGTACAGCGGCAGGGAGTGTTTCGACGCATCGCGGGTCGGGTGGGCGAGCAGGGTCTGCACATGCGGCAGCATGATACGCGCCACTTCGCGCATCACCGGCATCACGACGCTGTTGCCGAACTGCCGGTAGGCCTGCGTGTCGCTGACCGGAATCCTGAAGGTGTCGGGAAAGCCCATCAGCCGCGCGCATTCGCGTGGCGTCAGACGACGCGGGCGCAGCGCCTCGCCCTGATAGACGAGTATTTCGGAGCCGTCCTTGTGATAACGCGCGGACAGCGTGCGCGTCACGCTATCTGGATACGCCATGCCGAAACCGAAGCCGTTGCCCGCCGCGCGATGCTTGGCCGCGTAGTTCTGCAGATACGCCCACAGCTTCGGGGTGAGCGTGTACTTCGGCTGCACGCGGCGCGCGGCGTGGTCGAAGAAGCGGTCGTGGTCCCACGGCAGCACGGGTTCCGTGCCGTCCGTGCGATGCAGGATCGCGCCGAGCCGCGGACCCTCGTCGGGCAGCCGCAGGTCGTCCCACGTGAACGCGGTCTTGCCGCGAAAGCCGACGATGATGATGCGCTCGCGATGCTGCGGCGTGAAATGCTGGCCATCGATCACGCGGTAGTGCACTTCGTAGCCGAGCTCGTCGCGCAGCGTTTGCAGGATCACGTCGAAGGTGCGGCCCTTGTCGTGCGACAGCAGATTTTTCACGTTTTCGAGCAGGAATGCGGCGGGGCGCTTCGCGGCGATGATCCGCGCGACGTCGAAAAACAACGTGCCCTGGGTCGTGCATTCGAAACCGTGCGGCCGGCCAAGCGCGTTTTTCTTGCTGACGCCGGCGATCGAAAACGGCTGGCACGGAAAGCCGCCGAGCAGCACGTCGTGGCTCGGCACGTCCTCGGCGGGAAACGTGACGATGTCGCCGATCAGCGCGTGCGCGCTGCCGCTCGCGGCGCTGTCGCCGTAGTTCTGACCGTAGTTCTCGCGATAAGTCCGCGTCGAGAATTCGTTCCACTCGCTGGTGAACACGCATTCGCCGCCGTGCGCCTCGAAGCCCATCCGAATGCCGCCGATACCCGCGAACAGGTCGATGAAGCGGAAGCGCGCCGTGTCGCCCGCCTGTTGCGCCTCACGCGCTCCTTGCCGCAGCAGATCGCGCAACGCGGGTTCGAGCATCGCGGGACAAGGCGTTTCACCTTTTTCCCAGGGACGCACCGTCTTGATGTCCTTGCCGACATGGGCTGCGATTTCGCGTTGGGTGAAACGGGCGCGCGCCTGCTTGAGCAGGTCGAATGGGGCGACGAGGGTCACGTGGCGTCCTGGCTGGGAATTTTTGCGGACATTATGACCTAAGGTCGTCCCCTTTCCCTATTTTTAGCGCGGATTGATCAGGATTTTTTCGCGATATGTTGCGTTGCTGCGTTTGTCGGCGGCGGAGGAGGAGGAGCGGTGAGGCAGTGTGTGGGCTGGTGAGATCAGGCCGACTTCGCTTTCTTCGCCGGCTGAGCCGGTTCGAATCGCGAGGTCGGAGCGGGCGCGAAGCGTTCCCATTCGGGCAGCGGCGTCGAGGCGAGCCGATCGAGCTGCAGCAGCAGGCTGTCGACTTTATCCAATTGGGCGGGAGATAGCTGGCCGCTGTCGACCAGCGCGGTCAGCCGTTTGCGCCAATAGGTGGCGGGCAGGATCGGACCGCCGAAATCGCCACGCAGCGATACGTGCATCACGCGTGCGATGTGCGCGATATCGTGGTCGATCAACGCAGCTTGCGATGATCCCGAAATCGTAGTGTCCGTATGGTCCATGACTCCTCCCTGAACGCATTTACGGCGGTGCGCGGCGAGACTTTAGGCCTAATTTGATAAAAAATTTGCCCGATCGCCCATCGGCATTCGACGATGGCGCCGCGCCGCGCGCGGCACGGCCCCCGGGAACAGCCGTTGCTGATTCCCACATACCGGCGGAATACCGCGCCGGCATCTCTGTCGACTACGCATATGGGAGCCGAACATGAACAAGGATCAAGTGAAGGGCGTTGGCGAGCAGGTCAAGGGCAAGGTCAACGAGGCCGTCGGCAAGGCCACGAACGACCCCGCGAAGGAACTCAAGGGCGATGTGCAGCAGGGCGCCGGCAAGGTGCAGAAGGCCTATGGCGATGCGAAGGAGGACGCCAAGGACAATGCAAAGCGCGGTCATCACTGACCCCGTTCGGCGTAGGTTGCCGTAACGGCGAGGCGTCGCGACGGTCGCGGCGCCTTTGTTTTTCGGACGGCGCAGATCGGAGCGCGCCAGTCCGATTTCACTGTTTGGGTCGCGGCTGACGCTCGCGCGGCGGCCGGCCTGGGAGTAACCCGTGATCACGATGATGGGCATTCCGCACGCGCCGCGAGCCCTTTAGACTTGGCGCAAATCCCAGCAGGAGGTCGCGCCAATGACACCCGAAAAGATACTTTCGATGTTCGAACGGCAGTACCTGGAAGGCAAGGCGCCGCCCGATCTCGAAGCGACCTGTGCGAGCTTCGCGACGTGGCTTGCGGCCGCGTGGGAACTGCTCGACGGCACCGAGAAGACGCTGCTGGTGACGGTCGGCGCGACGTTGTGGCGAGAGGGCTTCAACCTGCGCGCGGGCACGGCGACGAAGGACTTGTGGTGATCCGCCGATCGCGAACGGCGCTGTTGCCGCGGCGTCTGTAAGGTCTTCGCGCGGCCTCGCACGCGTTGTGGCGAGTCGGTTTATATTGGGCGGTCTTGCAATTTCTGACCCTAGGGCGACCCGAACCCATGACCGATTTATCCGCTTTCGCGATCACGAAGAAATGGCCGGCCGAGCATCCGGACCGGATTCAGCTCTATTCGCTGCCGACGCCCAATGGCGTAAAAATCTCGATCATGCTCGAGGAAACCGGCTTGCCGTACGAGCCGCATCTGGTGCGCTTCGACACCAACGATCAGATGACGCCGGCGTTTCTGTCGCTGAACCCGAACAACAAGATTCCGGCGATCCTCGATCCGCACGGTCCCGACGGCAAACCGCTGCCGCTGTTCGAATCGGGCGCGATCCTGATCTATCTGGCCGACAAAAGTGGCCAGCTGATCCCACAGGACGCCGCTGGGCGCTACGAGACGATCCAGTGGGTGATGTTCCAGATGGGCGGCATCGGTCCGATGTTCGGCCAGGTCGGTTTCTTCCACAAATTCGCCGGCAAGGAATACGAGGATAAGCGTCCGCGCGATCGCTACATCGCCGAATCGAAGCGGCTGCTCGGCGTGCTGGAACAACGCCTCGACGGACGCGCCTGGGTGATGGGCGACCAGTATTCGATCGCCGATATCGCGATCTTCCCGTGGGTGCGCAATCTGGTCGGCTTTTATGAGGCGGGAGAGCTGGTCGGCATTCAGGACTTCCCGAACGTGCGGCGCGTGCTGGCTGCGTTCGTCGAGCGTCCGGCGGTAGCGCGCGGCCTGAATATTCCGCAGCGGCCGGCCTGATGGCCTGCGTCGCCTCGGCGGTTCTTCGTGTCCTTGAAATTAGTACCGCTGAGCGCGTATAACTTTTTAGCTGAGTAAAGTTCTTACCGGCTTTTCGGGCGGCCTTCGCGCGGCAGCGCCGTGATGCGACCGGACAAAAAGGTGGAGCAATGAGCGCCGTTACATTGTTCGCATGGTCCGTTCCGGCGTATTTCCAGGATTCCGTGGTCGATCACACCTGGGTCACGACTTACGACAGCCGCGTGAAGATATATCCGGCGCTGGCGGATGTCCTGCTCGCGGGCGAGCATTATTGGTACAGCTGGGGCAGCTTCCACGCCCGAGGTGGGACGCCGGTCAGTGCGGATGGTTTTCTGGCTTCCGGCGCGGCAAATCTGCTTTATGCTAGTTGCTTATGTAAGCCCGATGTGGACTCCAACATCGATCCGGCCGCTCGTGGAACGATCTTCAGCTATGGTCGCGATGGTGTATGCCATCAGCTGTCGAACCAGATTCTTTGGGCGACCGGTGGCGCTGGAGCAGCTCCAGCTACGGTGCGCGCGTCCAGGGGCTACTGGTTGAGCAACGCGATCTTCGGAACGTACGGCAAGCAGCATGCTGCATGGGCGAGCAAAAAGATTCAGTGCTCGACACCAAGCGGGAGTGACGCCATGAAGTCAGCACATCAGGAATCCGATGTCGACGATTTTCAGGAGCATCTTCAGGCGACCTTGAAGGGTCCCGACGCGCAAGCGAAGATCAAGTCGTTGATGAATCATCGCCACGCATTTATGGTGCAGGTCGAGCGTTTGCAATACGCCCCGCAGGGTAGCGATGCTCCGTCGGCCTCGGAGCTCAATCAGGCCTATTCGTCTTTTCTCCACGACGCCGCCGACATTCTGGGTGCCGAGGACTTCGAGCGAGTATTCGGTGAACGCCCAAAGGATCACATGAACGTCGTCGATCCTTCGATATACGACCAAAGTCTGCGTCGGCCGATGCAAAAATAACGGGGCCGTTGGACTGGCGTCGCCTCAGACGCGTTTCGCGATCACCGTCGTCGAACTCGCAAGGTCGGGATTCTTTTTTGCGCTTAGCTGTTTCACGAACGATCGATCCAGCAGATGACAGAGGAAATACTGAAGGCTTGGGGCCATTTCCACGATTGGTTTCTGGACAGCGTGGTCATCGGGCAGAATCGAGCTTTCCGAACCGCTGTCCAACGACGGCAACGAGGACCAACTACCAGAAGAACTGAGCGGGACGATGGAGATTCACATTCGCGGCGATTAGTCAGCGCTGTTGGAGCCCATGTTGTAATACTTTTGCGGGCAACGCCGGGAAGCTATCTGGTCCCCCTGACAGGAATCGAACCTGTATCTAGCGCTTAGGAGGCACTTGTTCTATCCATTGAACTACAGGGAGAGGACCGGGCCGGACAGATCGGCGAGGACTCGGTGAGTCCACACTGACCGGCGAGCGCAGAGTATATCAAACCGGCGCGGGCAAAAGGAGAGCCAAGCCAGCAACCGGCCCGCGCGCCCCAACAACCTCAAAAAGAAACGGCCCCGCAGACATCGCCTGCCGGGCCGTGCAAACCACCTGACCATCCGGCGAAGGGCACCCAACCGCGCCCATCGCCCGACGTCATGACAACATTAAAACTCGACTACCGCGAACTCCGCCTTGCCCACGTCGCACAGCGGGCAGCGCCAGTCTTCCGGGATGTCGGCGAAGCGCGTGCCCGGCGCGATGCCTTCTTCGGGCAAGCCGTCTTCCTCGTTGTAGATCCAGCCGCAAATCAGGCAGACCCAGCTCTTGTATTCCGTCACTTCGATTACTTCACTCACGACACACTCTCTCGTTCAATGCAATGGCCGGCTGCTCTGCCCCTTTATGGGGCGGCGCGGCGACCCGCAATATTACCGGAATTAGTCAATTCAGCCGCAGACGACCTGTGCGCCGCGGTCGCAACGCATCCGCGAGGCCCGGGCTCGCGGCGACCGGTCTCGTCACACAAAGCGTGTACGCTTTGCTCTGCAAGCTATCTGATTCGACAGATGTGGCGCCCGCCTGGCATGGATTGCGACGATCGGTCTCAGGACCAGGCTGCTGGCGGTATCGCGTGGACGAGTTTCGCTTCCAAAGGAGAAAACGATGTTTAAAAACAGACGGTTGGTCGGCATCGTGGCGGCAGGACTGCTCGCCGTGTCGGGCGTGGCGCAGGCGGAGGGCGTGACCTTCGTGCAACCGGCGGACGGGGCGACCGTCACCAACCCGGTGCACGTCGTGTTCGGCCTCGACGGCATGAAGATCGCGCCTGCCGGCACGATGACGGAGGGCACCGGACATCATCATCTGCTGGTCGACGGCAAGCCGCTGCCGAAAGGCGAGGTTATCGCCGCGACCGACAAGTCGCTGCACTTCGGCAAAGGCCAGACCGAAACCGATCTGACGCTGCCGCCGGGCGACCATACGCTGACGCTGCAATTCGGCGACGGCGCGCATCGCTCGTATGGGCCGCAGATGAGCAAGACGATCACGGTGCATGTGAAGTAAGCCGTTGTTCGAAAAGCCGGGCCGGCGCGCGGGTGTCGCCGGCCGCACTGATTGCGTTGCACGCCGCCTTGCACGCATCTCCCCCCAGGCATCCCTGCGACCGGCCCCGCGCCCGGTACAATGAGCAGTTCCGACTCATCGCTGTCTTCTCCCCATTCCCATGTCGCTTTACACCATTACCGGAGCCCAGCTCGCGTTCGGTCACGTCGCGCTGCTCGACCACGCGGATTTCTCGCTTGAAGCGGGCGAGCGCGTCGGGCTGATCGGGCGCAACGGCGCGGGCAAGTCGTCGCTGTTGAAGATCGTCGCCGATCTGGCCAAACCCGACGACGGCCTCGTCTCGCGTCAACAGCATCTGAGCACGGTGTACGTGCCGCAGGAGCCCGAGTTCAACGCCGACGACACCGTGTTCGACGCGGTCGCCGCCGGTCTCACCGAGGCGCGCGCGCTGCTCGACGAATACGACGCGGTCGCGCATCAGCTCGCCGACACGCCGGAAGGCGCGGAACACGACGCGCTGCTTGCGCGCATGAACACGCTGCAATCGTCGCTGGACGCCGCGGACGCATGGAACTGGAGCACCCGCGTCGCGACCACGCTGCAGCAGATCGGCCTGAACGGCGAAGCGCGCGTCGGCTCGCTGTCGGGCGGCATGCAAAAGCGCGCCGCGCTCGCTCGCGCGCTCGTTGTGCAGCCCGACGTGCTGCTGCTCGACGAGCCGACCAACCATCTCGACTTCGACGGCATCCGCTGGCTCGAAGACCTGCTGGTGTCGCTGCGCGCGGGGCTGCTGTTCATCACGCACGATCGCGCGTTTCTCGACCGCGTCGCGACGCGCATCGTCGAACTCGATCGCGGGCGGCTGCTGTCGTATCCGGGCAATTTCTCCGCGTACCAGACGCGCAAGGCGCAGCAGCTCGAAGTCGAGCGTATCGAGAACGAGAAGTTCGACAAGCTGCTCGCGCAGGAAGAAGTGTGGATTCGCAAGGGTGTCGAGGCACGCCGCACGCGCAGCGTGGGGCGCATCGCGCGGCTCGTGCAGATGCGCAACGAGCGCGCCGAGCGCCGCAACGTGCAAGGCAACGTGAAGCTCGACGTTGGTCAGGGCGAGAAGTCCGGGAAGATCGTCGCGGAACTGACGGACGTGACGAAGCGCTATGGCGAGCGCACGGTGGTGGACCGCTTCACGGCCACGGTGATGCGGGGCGACAAGATCGGCTTCGTCGGTCCGAACGGCGCGGGCAAGACCACGCTGCTGAAGCTGATCCTCGGCGAACTCGCGCCAGATGAAGGCAATGTGCGCGTCGGCACCAATCTGCAGGTCGCCTATTTCGATCAGATGCGCGCTGCGCTCGATCTGGAAAAGAGTCTCGCCGACACGATCAGCCCGGGCAGCGAGTGGGTCGAAATCAACGGCCAGAAGAAGCACGTGATGAGCTACCTCGGCGACTTCCTGTTCGCGCCGGAGCGCGCGCGTTCGCCGGTCAAGTCGCTGTCGGGCGGCGAGCGCAACCGGCTGTTGCTCGCGCGTCTGTTCGCGCGTCCGGCCAACGTGCTGGTGCTCGATGAACCGACCAACGACCTCGACATTCCGACGCTCGAACTGCTCGAAGAACTGCTGATCGATTACGACGGCACGGTGCTGCTCGTCAGCCACGACCGCGCGTTTCTCGATAACGTGGTGACGTCGGTGATCGCATCGGAAGGCGGCGGCAAGTGGCGCGAATACGTCGGCGGCTTCACGGACTGGCAGACGCAGCGCGATCGATCGGAGCAACTCGCGCTCGAAGCACAGAAGGAATCGAGCAAGGAAGCGCCGAAAGAAGCGGCGCCGAAGGAAAGCGCCACGGGCCGCAATGCGCAGCGCAGCGCGAAGCTGTCGTTCAAGGAGCAGCGCGAACTGGAGGCGCTGCCGAAAATGATTGCCGACCTCGAAGCCGAACAGAAGGCGATCGGCGCGCAGCTCGAAGACGGCTCGGTGTTCGCGAAGGATGCACGCGAAGGCGCGCGTCTGACCGAGCGCTATGCCGAGATCGACGAAGAGCTGATGCTCGCGCTCGAGCGGTGGGACGAGTTGGAAAACCGCGTCAAGTGACGCAACGCGGTGCGCGCGCCGCATGGCGCGCTTCCTCGCGCATGAGCTGATGCAGCATGCGCGGGCGGCACGAAAACAATAGAGAACGCCGCTGCGCATGCATTGAATGTTCAGCGGGCGCACGTCCGTGCAGTTCCGCCGCTACCCGCCGATAGCCATTGCGCCGCCGTCCCGCGAGACGTCCATCCTCCGGCGCATGTCCCCCAGCGCCCGCCGCGCCTTATCCAGTCGGCCAATTCAGCGCGACGTCAATTGCCGCCGTGATCGAAATCAGTACAATACCCCGCGAACAGGCGTCCCCGGCGGGCTGAGCGTCGATGCCCGGCCTCTGAGCGCGCCAGCGTAAGCCGCGCAACAAAACAGCTTGCCCGCACTGCGGGCACTCCGCCTAACCCTGTTGTTTCGTTTCGCTTTTTTTGAAAACTCAACGCATTGTCCACGGCCCTGTCCACAGGACCTGTGGACAACGATGAACCGACGCACCGAGTCAATCATGTCTACGAAAAAGCCAAACGCCGCGTATAGCGAAGCGTCGATCAAGGTGTTGAAGGGTCTTGAGCCGGTCAAGCAACGACCCGGCATGTACACCCGCACCGAGAATCCGCTGCACATCATCCAGGAAGTCATCGACAACGCATCGGACGAAGCCCTCGGCGGCTACGGCCGGCAAATCACGGTCACACTGCACGCGGACCATTCGGTCTCGGTCGACGACGACGGCCGCGGCATTCCGTTCGGCCTGCACCCCGACGAGGGCGTACCGGTCGTCGAAATCGTTTTCACGCGCCTGCATGCGGGCGGCAAATTCGACAAGGCCGCCGGCGGCGCCTATACGTTCTCGGGCGGTTTGCACGGCGTCGGCGTGTCGGTCACGAACGCGCTGTCCACGCGGCTCGACGTCACCGTTTGGCGCGACGGCAAGGTGGCCGAACTGAGCTTCGCGCACGGCGACGTCGCGAAGCCGCTCCAGGTGCGTGCCGCCACCAAGGCCGACAAGAAATCCGGCACGCGCGTGACCGCGTGGGCCGATCCGAAGTACTTCGATTCGCCGAACCTGCCGCTCGGCGAGTTGCAGCGTCTGTTGCGCTCGAAAGCGGTGCTGCTGCCGGGCGTCGAAGTCACGCTCGTCAACGAAAAGACCGGCGAGCAGCAAAGCTGGAAATACGAAGACGGCCTGCGCGGCTATCTGCTCGAAGGCATGAACGGCAGCGATCTGCTGATTCCGCTGTTCGAGGGCGAGCGCTATGCGGAAAGCTCGCGTTCGAGCGAAGAGACGTTCGCCGAAGGCGAGGGCGCAGCGTGGGTCGTCGCGTGGAGCGAGGAAGGGCCGCTCACGCGCGAGTCGTACGTGAACCTGATTCCGACGCCCGCGGGCGGCACGCATGAGTCGGGTTTGCGCGACGGTCTTTATCAGGCGGTCAAGAGCTTCGTCGAGCTGCACAACCTGCAGCCGAAAGGCGTGAAGCTGCTTGCCGAAGACGTGTTCGCGCGGGTGTCGTTCGTGCTGTCGGCGAAGGTGCTCGATCCGCAGTTTCAAGGGCAGATCAAGGAGCGCCTGAATAGCCGCGACGCGGTCAAGCTGGTGTCGTCATTCGCGCGGCCGGCGCTCGAACTGTGGTTGAACCAGCACGTCGAGCACGGCAAGAAGCTCGCAGACCTCGTGATCAAACAGGCCCAGGCGCGCACGCGCGCGGGCCAGAAAATCGAGAAGCGCAAGAGCTCGGGTGTCGCAGTGCTGCCCGGCAAGCTGACCGATTGCGAATCGACGGAAATCGGACGCAACGAGCTGTTCCTCGTCGAGGGTGACTCGGCGGGCGGCTCCGCGAAGATGGGCCGCGACAAGGAATACCAGGCCATTCTGCCGCTGCGCGGCAAGGTGCTGAACACGTGGGAAACCGAGCGTGATCGTCTGTTCGCGAACAACGAGGTGCACGACATTTCGGTAGCGATTGGCGTCGATCCGCATAATCCGGACGACAAGGTCGATCTGTCGAATCTGCGCTACGGCAAGATCTGCATTCTGTCGGATGCGGACGTCGACGGCTCCCACATTCAGGTGTTGCTGCTCACGCTGTTCTTCAAGCATTTCCCGCAGCTGATCGAGCGCGGCCATGTGTGCGTCGCGCGGCCGCCGCTGTTTCGCGTCGATGCACCCGCGCGCGGCAAGAAGCCCGCGCAGAAGCTCTATGCGCTCGACGAAGGCGAACTCGAGGCGATTCTCGACAAGCTGCGCAAGGACGGCGTGCGCGACAACCAGTGGTCGATCAGCCGCTTCAAGGGTCTCGGTGAAATGAGCGCCGAGCAGCTGTGGGACACGACGATGAATCCCGACACGCGCCGCCTGCAACCGGTTGCGCTCGGTGAACTCGACTACGACGCGACCGTCGCGCGCATGACGATGCTGATGGGCAAGGGCGAAGCGGCGTCGCGCCGCAGCTGGCTCGAAGAGAAGGGCAACGAAGTGGAAGCGGACATCTGAGCGCATTTGCGCCTCGATGCGGCATACGACACTTCAAGCCAAACACGGACACGGAATCTAGATGGACGACGATAACACTCTCGACCTTTTCAACGAGCCGCCGTCGGACGGCGACGTGCTGACGCTCGGCAACTACGCGGAGCGCGCGTATCTCGAGTATGCGGTCAGCGTGGTCAAGGGCCGCGCGCTGCCGGACGTTTGCGACGGCCAGAAGCCGGTGCAGCGCCGCATCCTGTTCGCGATGAACGAGATGGGCCTCGGCGACAACGCGAAGCCGGTCAAATCGGCACGCGTGGTCGGCGACGTGCTCGGTAAGTATCACCCGCACGGCGACCAGTCCGCGTACGACGCACTCGTGCGTCTCGCGCAGGACTTCTCGATGCGCTATCCGCTGATCGACGGCCAGGGCAACTTCGGCTCGCGCGATGGCGACGGCGCGGCGGCGATGCGATACACCGAAGCGCGTCTGACGCCGATCGCGAAGCTGCTGCTCAGCGAAATCGACCAGGGCACGGTCGACTTCATGCCGAACTACGACGGCTCGTTCGACGAGCCGAAGGTGCTGCCGGCGCGTCTGCCGTTCGTGCTGCTCAATGGCGCATCGGGCATCGCGGTCGGTCTCGCGACGGAAATTCCGTCGCACAACCTGCGCGAAGTCGCAAGCGCCGCGGTCGCGCTGATCCGCCATCCGAAGCTCTCTCACGCGGAACTGATGCAGCATGTGCCGGGTCCGGACTTCCCGGGCGGCGGCCAGATCATTTCGAGCGAGGCGGAAATCGCCGCCGCGTACGAAACCGGCCGCGGCAGCCTGAAGGTGCGCGCGCGCTGGAAGATCGAAGACCTCGCACGCGGCCAGTGGCAGCTCGTGATCACCGAACTGCCGCCGAACACGGCCGCGCAGAAGGTGCTCGAGGAAATCGAAGAACAGACCAACCCGAAGATCAAGCTCGGCAAGAAGGCGCTGACGCCCGAGCAGTTGCAGACCAAGCAGACGCTGCTCGCGCTCGTCGACGCGGTGCGCGACGAATCGGGCAAGGACGCGCCGGTGCGTCTCGTGTTCGAGCCGAAGTCGAGCCGCATCGATCAGACCGAGTTCGTCAATACGCTGCTCGCGCATACGAGCCTCGAATCGAACGCGCCGCTGAACATGGTGATGGTCGGTGGCGACGGCCGGCCGCGTCAGAAGGGCTTGAGCGAAATCCTGCACGAGTGGATCGCGTTCCGTTTCGCGACGGTCACGCGCCGCACGCGGCATCGTCTGTCGAAGGTCGACGACCGCATCCATATTCTCGAAGGCCGGATGATCGTCTTCCTGAATATCGACGAAGTCATCCGCATCATTCGCGAATCGGACGAGCCGAAGGTCGCGCTGATGGCCGCGTTCGGCCTCACGGACCGTCAGGCCGAGGACATCCTCGAAATCCGGCTGCGTCAGTTGGCCCGTCTCGAGAAGATCAAGATCGAGAAGGAACTGGCCGAACTGCGCGAAGAGAAGGCCAAGCTCGAAGAACTGCTCGGCAGCGAACCGGCGATGAAGCGCCAGCTGATCAAGGAAATCGAAGCCGACGCGAAGCAGTACGGCGACGAGCGCCGCACGCTGATCCAGCAGGAAAAGCGCGCGACGTTCGAAGCGCGCGTGGTCGACGAACCGGTCACGGTGGTGGTGTCGCAGAAGGGCTGGGTGCGCGCGTTGAAGGGCCACGGGCTCGATGTCGCGGGCTTCAGCTTCAAGGCTGGCGACGGTCTCTACGCGGCGTTCCAGTGCCGCACGCCCGATACGCTGATCGCGTGGGGCAGCAACGGGCGCGTCTATTCAGTCGCGGTGGCGCAACTGCCGGGCGGGCGTGGTGACGGGGTGCCGGTCACTTCGCTGATCGAGCTCGAATCGGGCAGCCATCTGATGCACTACTACGCGGCGTCGGCGGACCAGGCGCTGCTGCTCGCGTCGAGCAACGGCTTCGGCTTTATCGCCAAGGTCGGCGACATGGTGAGCCGCGTGAAGGCCGGCAAGTCGTTCATGACGATCGACGCCGGCGCCGCACCGCTCGCGCCGATGCCGATGCTGCCGGATGCGGTGCAGGTCGCGTGTCTGTCGTCGGGCGGGCGTCTGCTGGTGTTCGGCCTCGACGAGATGAAGACGCTGTCGGGCGGCGGTCGTGGCGTCACGCTGATGGCGCTCGACGACAACGAGACGCTGGTGCAGGCGCTCGCGATCGACAAGGCCGGCCTGGTGCTGATCGGCACACGCCGCGGCGGCCGAGTCGACGAGGAGAAGCTGGCCGGCGCCGAGCTTGCGGCGCATGTCGGCAAGCGTGCGCGCAAGGGTCGCGCGCCTGACAGCAAGCTGAAGCTCGACGGCATGCGTCCGGTGCTGCCGGCTTAGTGGAGTCGATTTAACCAAGTTTGACGCTGGAAAGCCACGGGTGCCTGCTAGCATGCGGGGCGCTCGCGGTCTGTCACAAAAAGTCCGTCGCGCGAAGGGTTGGAAGCAAACGGGGTGCGGCGGCGTCGCGGCCAGATGAAGGTGGCGCGATCACAACGACAAGATACGATGCAATAGACGTCGATACCCGGAACTGCCTGTATCACGTATGGTCGAACGCGCTCAGTTGCTGCTGAGCGGGATCAAGTGTCCAAAACGGTGTGGCGTCGTCGGGAGAGGAAAACTACATGAACAAGGCTATCGAAGTCGCGCTTTTTCTGCATCTGCTCGGGGTGGCGGTGTGGGTCGGCGGTATGGTGTTCGCGCATTTCTGCCTGCGTCCGGCGCTCGGCGATCTGTCGCCTCAACTGCGCCTGCCGCTGTGGGAGTCGGTGTTTGGCCGCTTCTTCAACTGGGTCGGAGTGTCGGTGCTCGTCATTCTGATTAGCGGCGGCTTCCTGCTGATGCAGTTCGGCGGCGGTCATGCAACGTGGCCGCTGCATGCGATGGCCGGCCTCGGCATCGTGATGATGCTGATCTTCGGGCATATCCGCTTCGCCGTGTATCCGCGCATTCGCCGCGCGGTGCAGGCGCAGAAGTGGCCCGACGGCGCGCGGGCGGTCGGTACGGTCCGCCGTCTCGTGCTGATCAATCTCGTGCTGGGCGTCGTGACGATCGGCGTCGCGGTGCTGTCGCGCGGATTCTGATCCGCCGATCGCCAACGGCACCACAGGCTGCGTGCGGCCCGCGACGCGTCACGTCGTGACGCCGTACGCGAGCCATAAGCCGCACGCCACCGCCACCGTTGCATACACGGCGTACACCGGCACCTTCAGCTTCGCGAAGCACATCGCGGAGAACGTCGCGGTCAACAGGTAGATTGGTTCCAGCGGTACATGCGCGGCGATGCGCAGTACCGCGACCGCGAGAAAGGCGGTCGTAACCGCGCGCAGTATTCTCATGCCGTGCTCGAAGCGCGGGTTCACCTTCAATTGATGCAGATGCCGCTGCGCGAGCACGACGAGGCAGCCAGACGGCACGAATAGCGCGAGCGTTGCGATCAGCGCGCCTGGCCAGCCATCGACGAGATAGCCGAAGAACGGCACCACGTTCAGCAGCGGACCAGGGGACAACGGCGACAGCGTAAACGCGAGCGTGAAGTCGTTATCGGACACGCCGACCGCCGGCGTGACGAACAGCGTCTTCAGCACTGGCAACGCCGAGAAGCCGCCGCCGAACAGCGTCATGCCGGCACCCGCGAGGCGCGGCCACAGCAGCGCGAGGTCATAGCGATGCGGCAGCGGCAGTGCAAACAGCACGAGCAGCACGCCGAGCGCGGCCAGCAGCCGATAATCGCCGCGCCGGAGCGACACTGCCAGCCGCGAGTCGCGCTCCGGGCTCGCGAACCAGCCGGTGCCGAAGGCTGCTCCCAGCATCATCACATACGCCGCGGCGCTGTGCGCATAGAGCAGCGCGATGCTGCCGAGCAGCGCCGCCGCCCATTCGAGCTTGCCGTGCACCAGCGCGCGCGTCTGCTTGTACCAGGTGAGCGCAATCAGTGTCGCGAGCACGACGCTGAAGTGATGCAACAGTGTCTGCGACGCGATCGTATGCACGACGGGCGTGCGGTAGAAGATCGCGAACAGCGTCATCAGTGTGAAGAAGGGCAGCACGCTCGCCACACCGGCGACCCACGCGCCCGCGCGCCCGCGCAGCGCGTGCCCGAGCTGCACGGCGACGTTGCAGCCGACGGGTCCCGGCACCATCCACGCGAGCGCGATCAGATCCGAGAACGCCACGCGCGAGAGCCGCCCCTCGCGTTCGACGTAGTGATGCTCGAGCTGCGCCATCAACGCGAGGCCGCCCCACGACAGCGCCGACAAGCCGCACACGACCCGGAACAGCGTCCATAGCGGTTCCCGTCGCCCGCGGCGGGCAGCCTCCTCGCTGGTGATGGTCGGCATCGGCGCTGTGGATGCCCGGCGTGCGGGCGCCCGTCCTTTAATTGTTGGTGCTGGATACGCTGCTTGCGCTGTCGGCTACGTGCGCGACGCGGCGGCCGCTGGTGCTGTTCATGCCGCATACCCCGAAGCGCTCGAGCAGCGCCGGAATCGCCTCTGCCGGCACCGGACGCGAGAACAGGAAGCCCTGCGCCTCGATATGGCCGAGCGCGGCCAGCCAGGCAATCTGCTCTTCGGTCTCCGTGCCTTCGACCACTACCGTGAGCCCGAGCGAGCGCGCGAGGTTGACGATCGCGGTGACCATCACGCAGACGCTGCGGTCGCCCGGAATCGCCTGGACGAACGAGCGGTCCACCTTCAGCGTATCGACGGCGAAGCGGTTCAGATAGGACAGCGATGAATAGCCGGTGCCGAAATCGTCGAGCGCGATGCGTACGCCGAGACGCTTCAACGCGAAGATTTTTTCGGAGACGACTTCCGGAAATTCCATCATCGTCGTTTCGGTGATTTCGAGTTCGAGGCGGCGCGCGGAGATGCCGGTTTCCTCGATCGCGCGCGAGATCGTTTCGAACAGGTCGCCGCGCCAGAACTGCACCGCCGAAATGTTCACCGCGAGCGACAGCGTGTCGTAGCCCTGCTGCTGCCACTGCGCGAGCTGACGGCATGCGGTCTCGATCACGAAGTCGCCGATCGGCACGATGAGCCCGGTCGACTCGGCCACGGGGATGAACTCGTTGGCCGGAATCAACCCGTGCTGCGGATGGTTCCAGCGCACGAGCGCTTCGAAGCCGGTGATGCAGCGACGCGCGAGATCGATCTTCGGCTGATACGCGAGGAACAGTTGCCCTTCGGCCAGCGCGACGCGCAGCTGCTGTTCCCACTTCATCAAATGGTCCGCGCGATGCGACAGATGCGGCGAATAGAACTGGTAGCAGTTCTTGCCGGCGTCCTTCGCGCTGTACATCGCGAGGTCGGCTTTCTTCAGCAGGTCGATCTCGCTTTCGTTGGCGACCGAGTACAGCGCGATGCCGATGCTCGCATGCAGCACGAACGAACTGCCGCGCACGTCGAACGGCTTCGAGAACACTTCCCCGGCGGCTTCGGCGAGCGCGACCGCGCGCTTCTCGACATCGTCGCCCTTGATCACGACGACGAACTCGTCGCCGCCGATGCGGCTCAGCGTGCCTTCGTCGCCGATCGCGGTCGCGAGGCGCGAGGCCGTCATCTGCAGCACGATGTCGCCGGCGTTGTGGCCGAGCGTGTCGTTGACGGTCTTGAAGTTGTCGAGGTCGATGAAAAGAATCGCGAGGCGGCCGAGATTGAACGGCTGCGCGACGTCGTGGCGCAGCGCCTGCAGCGTCGCGTAGCGATTGCGCAGCCCGGTCAACAGGTCGTATTCGACGAGGTGGGTCATCTCGCGCTCGCGGCCGAGCAGCTTGCCGATCAGGCCGGTCGCGACGCCGAAGAAGCTCAGCATCGCAAGCGAGATGAAGCCCGCCATCAACAGATAGACGTTGCGCGTGTGGTTGTAGTCGGCGAATTCTTCGCCCTGCGAAAGACCGACGAGCACGCCGAGCGGATAGCCGTCGATGTGCCGGTATGACACGATGCGCGTGACGTTGTCGATCGAATCGACGTAGGTGCCCGACACGTGCTCCGAAGTCGGATACGTGCCGCTCGCGGTGAACGTGCTGCTGGCTTTGTTGGCGTTGCCCGTACGGCGCGCGAGCACGGTGCCGTTGTCGGAGATCACCGCGATCACGCCTTCTCGGCCGATCGCCGCGTTGTTGTAGAAGTCCGACGTGAAGTAGCTCGGGTCTTCGGACACCACGACGACGCCAGCGAACGTGCCGTCAGGATGATTCAGGCGCCGCGTCATCTGCAGCGTCCAGTGACCCGAGATGCGACCGAGCACCGGTTTGCTGATGTATAGCTGGTCGTCGTTCTCGTGCTCGTGGACCTTGAAGTGTTCGCGGTCGGACAGGTCGATGTGAGCGGGATTCAGTTCAGCCGTGTTGGCGATCAGTCTGCCGTGCTCGTCGATCAGCGACACTTGCACGAGCGTTTCGCTTTGCACGACGCCTTTTTCGACGGTGCTCGCGAGATCGAAATGATTCGGCGTCTTTTCGAACTCGTACTTGACGAAGCGCGTGATCTGATCGACCTGGTGAATCGCCTTGATGGTGTGCTGTTCGAGCGCCGAGGAAAGAATGGCGGAAGACGCCATCGCTTCGCGATACGTCGCGTCTTTCTCGACCGATAGCCGCGCGAAGATCACGGTCCACAGCAGGATCAATACGAGTACGCCGAGCGCTGGAATGATGAGCAACGCGCGCCGGCGCGTGATCATCGGATCGCGTCGCGGCATGGCTTCGCGCGGGTCGGAGAAGCGGGACTGAGTCATCGCGTGGCCCTTGGCCGGGGGTGCGTCGCTTGCAAACGCACGGGCATCGACTGCGCGAAATAGATGGATGGCTGCATGGTGACCAAGGTGCCAAAGCTGCTGCGCAGGAGGAGAGGGCGTGGCGCCGCGCCTGACCGTCCACAGGTCATCGGATACGACCGCTATATACCGTTCGATATTACTGAATGCGACTCGATTAAGGAAGCGTCCGGGCATGGGGTATACGCGGGCGCTGCGGGCGCCTCGGGCCCGCCGTTCACGAGTGCTGCATGGCCGGTATCTGGCAAGGGTTTTGCCATCCAGTCGCCATGAATTCGGACAACCAGGTATGGCGGCGCCGTAGTGCTGCGGCTTTTTGTGGTGTGACGCGGCGACATGCGGCGTGTCGCGGTGCCTTGCGCGCGAGGCCGCGGTCCGCTTATGCGAGCCGACACGTGCCGTCGATGATCGTCACCGCAGGCCCGCCGATCCAGATCTTGCCGCGTGCATCGTCATAGTGGACCGACACGTCGCCCGCGCGCCCGAGCACGGTGCCCTGACGCGCCGTATAGCGTGTGCCGGGCCGACGTTGCTGCAGGCTCAGCAGGCCCGCGAGCGCGGCGTTGGCGCTGCCGGTCACCGGATCTTCGCCGGTGCCGAAGCCGCCGCCCGCCATCAGGCAACGGACTTCGAACGTTGCCGGACCATCGGCATCGTGCGGCCCGTATACGGCGACGCCGTGCGTGTCGACCGAATGCACGAGCTCGGCTAGCGCCGCCGCATCGGGTTCGAGCGCGAGGCAGTCGCGCGCCGAATCGACCCGCACGACGAGCCACGGCGCGCCGTTATCCACCGCGCATGGCGGCGCGGTAAAGTCGATCGCCTCACTACGTAAAGCCGTAGACAGCGCCTCGTAACGATGCTCGGCGAGCGGCGTCACGCGTGCGGGCGGCGCGGCGAACGCCCATGCGCCGTGCGTCGTGTCGGCGCCATCGAGCGCTTCGAGTTCGACGAGACCCACGCCGCATTGCTGAATCAGCTTGCCGGCCTGCTTCGGCTGATAGCCGCTTTCGCGCAAAGCATGCGCGGTGCCAAGCGTCGGATGACCGGCGAACGGCAACTCGCCGCCCGTCGTGAAGATGCGCACGCGATAGTCGGCGGCGGCATCGGTCGGCTTCAGCAGAAAGGTGGTTTCGGACAGATTGGTCCAGCGCGCGATGGCCTGCATCTGCGCGGTATCGAGCGCGTCGGCATCGAACACGACGGCGAGCGGATTGCCCTTGAACGGTGTCGACGAAAACACGTCGACCTGTTTGAAACGAACGGTGTGAGCAGACATCGACAGGCCCCGGCGCAATGGACGTTGAGGGATCTCGCGGATTCTATCCGGCTGCGCGGCAGCGATCCACCGTCGCCATAAAACAAAAACGCGCCGCCGGTGCGTGACACCGGACGGCGCGTTCGCATCGCGATGCGGCGTGAATTAGTTGCGAATCTCGCGCGGCATCGCCTGCATCGTCATATCGCTTCGATGCTTATTCGACCTCGGCGATCAGTTCGATCTCGACGCACGCGCCGAGCGGAATCTGCGCAACGCCGAACGCCGAGCGCGCGTGCTTGCCGCGCTCGCCGAACACGTCGGCGATCAGCTCGGACGCGCCGTTCGTGACCACATGCTGCTCGGTGAACTCGAGCGTCGAGTTCACGAGGCTCATCAGCTTGACGATGCGCGTGACGCGATTCAGGTCGCCGACGTGCGCATGCAAGGTGGCGAGCAGATCGATCGCGATCGAGCGCGCGGCGGCCTTGCCTTCGTCGGTGGAGAGAGTCGCGCCGAGCTTGCCGACCCAGACCTTGCCGTCCTTCTTCGCGATGTGGCCCGACAGGTACACCGTGTTGCCGCTTTGCGCGCTCATCACATAGGCCGCTGCCGGCGCACCCGCTGCCGGCAGTTCGATGCCGAGTTCCTTGAGCTTGTCGTACACATTCGATTGAGCCATGTCGTGTCCTCGTTTCGGTGAGATTGCATGAATGCAGGCGGGGCGAAGTCCGCACGCAACGCGCGTGCAAACTTCGCCCCGGTGGCAGTGCGGCTAACGCCGTTTAAATTTTCGCGCGCACGAGTGCGCCGAGACGCGCCACGCCTTCGTCGATTTTAGCGGGCGGCACGGTGACGAACGACAGACGCAGCGTATTGTGCTGCGCCTCGCTCGCGAAAAACGGAGCGCCCGGCACGAATGCGACGTTCTGCGCGACCGCTTCTTCGAGCAGCTTCATCGTGTCGATGCCCGCCGGCAGATTGACCCAGATAAACATGCCGCCTTCCGGACGGTTCCAGCTGACGCCTTCGGGCATATAGCGTTCCAGCGCGGTGAGCATCGCGTCGCACTGGTTGCGATACAGCTCGCGGATCGTCGGCACGTGCGTGTCGAGGAAGCCGTCCTTGACCACTTCGTGCACGATGCGCTGCGTGAAGCTCGGCGTGTGCAGGTCGGTGGCCTGCTTGGCCTGCACGAGTTTGAAGATCAGTTCCTCGGGCGCGATGATGAAGCCGACGCGCAGACCCGGCGCGAGCACCTTCGAGAACGAGCCCAGATAGACGATGTGATCGGGCGCCATCGATAGCATGGTCGGCAGCGGTTCGCCCGCATAATCGAGCGCGCCGTAGGGGTCGTCCTCGATCACCGGGAACGGCGCGCTCTTCGCGAACTCGGCGAGCGCGCGGCGGCGCTCGACCGGCAGGCGGCGGCCCGTCGGATTCTGGAAATTCGGCTGCGTGTACAAGAGACGCGCGCCTTTGATCAGTTCCGGCGTCAGACCTTCCGGGATCAGGCCCTGGTCGTCGGTCGGCACCTGCACGTAGTGCGGCTCGTACATCGAGAACGATTGCAGCGCGCCGAGGTAGGTCGGCGTTTCGACCAGCACCGGGCTATCGACACAGACCAGCACCTTGCCGAGCAGGTCGAGCGCCTGTTGCGAGCCGGTCGTGATCAGCACCTGCGACGGGCGGATCTGCGTACCGTTGATCGAATAGCGTTGCGCGACCCACTCCCGCAGCGGCAGATAGCCTTCGGTCGCGCTGTACTGCAGCGCAGCGGCGGGCGTGTCGCGCAGGATGCGGTCGGATGCCTCGCGCATGCGCTCGGCCGGGAAGGTGGCCGGCGAGGGCAGGCCCCCGGCGAAGGAGATGACTTCGGGCCGTTCCGTGACCTTCAGGATTTCGCGAATCGCGGAGCTGGTGAGCTTGCGCGCGCGTTCGGACAATTGCCACGTCGGGGCTTTCAGGTCGCTTTGGTCCATGATCTCCTCTGCTGGTATTTCTGGAACCGGTCAAAACTTCAATTATCGCGCGACTCGGCAAGCATTGCCGCTGGGGCTGCCCCCGGGGTTGCCCCGGGTTTGCTCAATCACGCGCTGCTTATCCGAGGGTTCGCGGACCCTCGGGTGTTTCAAATTCGGCGACGAGCGCCGCCGCGCCGTCGGTCGGCTGGACGTCGAGCAGGTGCGCTGCGCCGAGCCAGCGCAGTTGTTCGCCAATCAGCTCCGGCCGCGGATGCACGGCTTTTAACGCTTTCAGCGCGAGGTTGGTCGGCGCCAGCGACTGCGACGGATGCCGCGTCGAGTCCCACTGGATCAGCGAAGGCAGCACGCCGTCGCCAGCGCCTTGCCAGGCGGGGAACGAGCCGTCCTCGGGCACGGTCAGGCCCCACGTGAAATCGCCGCGCGTCATCGGCACGACCGGCGCGATGCGCTGCGGATACTGCGCCTGCCACGTCGCCAGATGCTTCGGCCGCTCGACGCGCGCGACCCAATGCGACAGATACGGCCCGTTTTCAAGTCGCGCCTGCGTCGCGGGGTCGTCGAGCGCGAAGAGACGCGGGCGCGGCGCGGTGCCATCGGTCGCGTCGGCTGCGGCGCGCGGATCGATCGCGATCACTTCCAGATAGACGCCGCCCCACAGGCCGAGCAGGCGATTGTGGGTCCCCATCAGCGGATGCGCGCCGCCGCCGGCCGGCGCGACGCCGAGCGCATCGGCGACGTACTGGACGCCTTCGTCCAGCGTGCGCGCGGAGACGACGAGGTGATCGAGACTGATGAGCGATGGGGCTGTCAGGGCTGTCATGGCGGATCGACGGAAAACGCTGTTCTGCACAAGGGCCAGTTGCGCGCCACGCTTTAAGGCTGCGCTGCCGGGGCCGTAAGCATAACCGTTTGCCGGATCGGCGGGCCATGCGGATGGTTTCGTATGCCGTGACCATCCTTCGCCGGATTCAAATGTAACGGCCGTGACCTGCACAGTAACGGTACAATCGACTCGATACTGTTCGGTACAGTTGGAGCCCGTCATGTCCGTCCCGCTTGCGCAGATTCCCGCCCCGCACGATACCGCGTCGTTGACGCTGGTCGAACAGCTCGTCCAGTGGGCGCGGCGCCGCATCGAGGAGCGCGTGTTCCGCCCCGGCATGCGCATGCCGTCGATCCGCAAGCTCGCGCTTGACAAGGGCGTATCGCGCTTCACGGTGGTCGAAGCGTACGAGCGGCTGGTCGCGCAGGGTTTTCTGGAGTCGCGGCGCGGCTCCGGCTTCTATGTGCGCGAGCGCCAGGGCGGCGCGGCCACGGTCTCCGAACTGCGCCCGCGCGCCGAGACGCTGCCCGCGCCGGCCAATATCGACGTCGTCTGGCTGCTGCGCAACATGCTGCATACGGGCGCGCGGCCCGAACGGAGTCCGGGGCTCGGCTATCTGCCGGCTCGCTGGCTCGACGGCGACCTGATCACCAACGCGCTGCGCACGCTCGGCCGGCAAAGCGGCATGCAGATGCTCGGCATTGGCACCGCGCAAGGCTTCCTGCCGCTGCGCCAGCAGTTGCAGACGCGGCTCGAGGAGCTGGAGATCGGCGCGTCGCCCGAGCAGATCGTGATGGTGTCCGGCATCACGCAGGCGATCGACCTGATTTCGCGCATCTACGTGAAGCCCGGCGACGCGGTGATCGTCGGCGATCCGGCGTGGTTCCAGATGTTCGGCTGCTTCGCGTCGCAGGGCGCCCGTTTGGTCGGCATGCCGTACACCCCGGACGGTCCCGATCTCGACGCGCTCGAAGCGCTGGTCCAGGAATGGCGCCCCAAAATGCTGGTGATCAACTCGGTGCTGCAAAACCCGACCGGCACCTCGCTGACCGCCGCGCAGGCGTTCCGCATCCTGCGGCTAGCCGAGGCGTACGACTTCATCGTCGTCGAGGACGATATCTACGGCGACCTGTGCCCGCCCGGCTACCCGGGCACGCGGCTCGCGAGCCTCGATCAGTTGAAGCGCGTGATCTACCTCGGCAGCTTTTCGAAGACGCTCGCGCCGAATCTGCGCGTCGGGTTCATCGCGTGCGCGCCGGAAGTCGCAATGGTGGTCAGCAATCAGAAGATGCTGGTCGGCATGACGAGCCCCGAACTCAACGAGCGCGTGATCTACAAGATCCTGACCGAGGGCCACTACCGGCGGCACGTCGAGCGCATTCGCGCGCGGCTCGACGGCGTGCGCGAGAAGGCCGTGCGGATGATCGAGAAGGCCGGCATGAAGCTCTTCCTGACGCCGACGGCCGGCATGTTCCTGTGGGCCGACACCGGCGTCGACGCGGGCGCGCTCGCCGCAGCCGGGCACGAAGCTGGCTTTCTGCTGACGCCGGGCGGCCTATTTTCGCCGCAGCAGTCGCCGAGCACGTGGATGCGCTTCAACATCGCCAATTGCGGCGACCCTGAATTGCCGGCGTTCCTGAGCCGTTATCTCGACAGCGTCGCGCGCCGCGCCTCTTGAAACCGCGCCGGAGCGTCCCCATTTGCGCGGACGATCTGGCGGTCCGGCGCACCGGCGGTCCGGCGGTCCGGTGCACCGGCACTGCAGGGCCGAACCGCGGTTTGAATCCCGGCCGCCGCCCATCTCCCATTCGCAACAGAGAGGAAGTCCGACCATGGCACAAGAAACCATGAGCTTTCAGGCAGAAGTGAAGCAACTTCTGCAACTGATGATCCATTCGCTGTACAGCAACAAGGAAATCTTTCTGCGCGAGCTGATCTCGAACGCGTCCGACGCGGCCGACAAGCTGCGCTTCGAGGCGATCGAAAACAGCGCACTGTACGAGAACGATCCGAACCTGCGGATTCGCGTGTCGTACGACAAGGCCGCGCGCACCGTCACGATCGACGACAACGGCATCGGCATGAGCCGCGACGAAACGATCGCGCACCTCGGCACGATCGCGCGTTCGGGCACCAAGGAATTCTTCGGCAAGCTGTCGGGCGACCAGCAGAAGGACGCAGCGCTGATCGGCCAGTTTGGCGTGGGCTTCTACTCGGGCTTCATCGTCGCCGACAAGATCACCGTCGAGACGCGCCGCGCCGGTTTGCCGGCTTCGGACGGCGTGCGCTGGGTCAGCGCGGGCGAGGGCGATTTCGCGGTCGAGACGATCGAGCGCGCCGCGCGCGGCACGACCATCACGCTGCATCTGCGTGCCGACGAGGACGAGCTGCTGTCGTCGTATCGGCTGAAGTCGATCATTCAGAAATACTCGGACCACGTCGCGCTGCCGATCCTGATGCAGAAGGAAGAGTGGGACGCGGAAAAGAGCGAGATGGTCACGAAGGACGAGGACGAGACCGTCAACCAGGCGAGCGCGCTGTGGACCCGTTCGAAGAACGACATCACCGACGATCAATACAAGCAGTTCTACCAGCATATCTCGCACGACCATCAGGACCCGCTGACATGGACGCATAACCGCGTCGAAGGCCGCAGCGAATACACGCAACTGCTGTACGTGCCGTCGCACGCGCCGTTCGATCTGTGGAACCGCGAGCAGCGCGGCGGGCTGAAGCTGTACGTGAAGCGCGTGTTCATCATGGACGACGCCGAGCAACTGCTGCCCGCGTATCTGCGTTTCGTGAAGGGTGTGGTCGATTCGGCCGATTTGCCGCTCAACGTGTCGCGCGAAATCCTGCAGGAAAGCCGCGACGTGAAGGCGATCCGCGAAGGCGTGACCAAGCGCGCGCTGTCGATGCTCGAAGAACTGGCGAATTCGGATGAAGCCGCCGACAAGGAAAAGTACGCCAGCTTCTGGAAGGAATTCGGCCAGGTGCTGAAGGAAGGCATCGGCGAGGACTTCGCCAATCGCGAGCGCGTCGCGAAGCTCGTGCGCTTTGCGACGACGCATACGGGCACGGCCGAGCAGACCGTGTCGCTGGCCGACTACGTCGCTCGGATGAAGCCCGAGCAGACCAAGATCTACTACGTGACCGCCGACACGTGGCAAGCCGCGTCGAACAGCCCGCATCTCGAAGTGTTCCGCAAGAAGGGCGTCGAAGTGCTGCTGCTCACCGATCGCGTCGATGAATGGATGCTGTCGTTCCTCAACGAATTCGACGGCAAGCCGTTGCAAAGCGTCGCGCGCGGCGACCTTGATCTCGGCGCGCTGAACGACGAGGAAAAGCAGGCGCAGGAGAAGATCGGCGAAGAGTTCAAGCCGCTCGTCGAGAAGATGAAGGAAGCGCTGAAGGGCAAGGCGAAGGACGTGCGTCTGACGTTCCGCCTGACCGACTCGCCGTCGTGCCTCGTTGCCGACGACGGCGAAATGAGCGGCTACCTGCAGCGCATGCTGAAGGCCGCGGGCCAGCAGGCGCCGGAGTTCCATCCGATTCTCGAAGTGAATCCGGAGCATGCGCTCGTCAAGGGTCTGCATGCCGATAGCGCGAATTTCGACGACTGGTGCCATCTGCTGTTCGATCAGGCACTGCTCGCCGAAGGCGGCGCGCTGGAAGATCCGGCGAGCTTCGTGAAGCGGACCAATGCGTTGCTGCTGTCGCGCGCGGGTTGAGTTTCAGTGAAGGCGAACCCGGAGCGTTGATGGTGTTCTTATTGGATTGACGCTCTGTGGTTCGGAAATGCGCTGCTTCGGTTATTCCCCCTAACAGGGGATGCATAGTAAGGGCATCTGAAAGCCGTATCTGGACCAAACACCCCTCGCGGAGGGGTGTTTTTTCGCCCGCCGATCAACGAAGCTATACCCTTAATCGCCATCGTATGGATTGCGATGGTGTCGAGTAGCAGTCTTTCTTTGAAAGACGAGCAGCGTTTTTTGGGGTATCCGAATTCCGCGGTTTATTTGGCATTGTGCGGTGCAGCAGCAGGAGCAGGATGCGGCTGGCTTCAGATGTGTCGCAGAACGGCCCAGGAGCGGTCGGTCGGTGCTGCCATCCAATCAGGATATCCACGCTCTCGTCCGCCCACGCTCAATGTCCGGTCTTCGGCGAGCAAATTGCAGGTGGCATGCCTTTGAGCGGGCCATTTGCAGCCGGTCTGCCTCACGCTCCAAATCGGTCGTTGGTAAGGCTAAACTGAAAATCGTATCCTCCGCGAGACGTCGCTAAATTTTAGTTGTCTTGCTAACGATATTGAGTTTTAATGTTGCCATGTTCGATCATTGCCTCTACTTCAATTCTTCGGCACTCGCGCGCCTCGCTGAGCGAGAGTGGGCAACCGTGTACGCACAATTCGGGCTGACACCGGCGCAGGGGTTTGTTTTGCGCGTAGTGCTTGCATTGCCTGGATGCTTGAGCAGTCAGGTTGCAGACACATTGGGCATTGCTCGTCCAACTGCCACCCGACTTATTGACAATCTCTCTCAAAAGAAATTGGTCGAGCGCCGTCAGGCCGAATCAGATGGTAGAGAGTGGTGCGTTTATCCAACCCGTGCTGGAAAGGCGCTCGACCGGCCCATCAACGATGCTAGCGCTGAGATCGCAAGGGCGCTGCGTGCGAAAATCGGGCATGAACTGTTCGAATCGGCTGTCTCGAGCATGCATGGTGTAAGGAAGGCGCTTTCATGATGCTTGGTCTTTTACTTTCAGATAATTGTCTTGCTAACTAATAGAAAGACGAGTGATAAGCATGTCGACACAAAGTAAGGCGGTTCGTCAAAGCTTGCAGCGACGATCGTGGACATCGGGTGATGGAATTCGATGGGCCGCAGGTATCGCCGTTGCGGTAGCTGCAATCGGGGCGGTTGTCATGGCCATAGCCTGTGCGCCAGCGAGCATTCGCGCAAATAACACTCTTTGTCTTCAGCAGGTCGCGAACGATGAGCATACGACGCTTGAAGCCTTTTTTCAGAACCCTGCAGAACAAGACGCTCTCGTACAAGCCATCACCATTTGCTCGCGCTGAGCAAACGCGGTGATGGCGCAACGCCATTGATGAGGGTCCGCTTTTTCACTTCTCCAAGGGCCGAAGTGGTCGACAGTACGCACTGCCGACTGGCCGCTTCCTGGGATCTGAATTCCAATGGCTGCTTTCAGGCGATCGGTTTGAAGAGCGGACTGACACAGCCCGACCGAGGCTGTGTGGAAACGCGAAATGCAGGTTCGACGTGCGACGAATCTGCAGCAGAGAGTATAGAGCCGCATTGCGCTCTCGCAATCAATCAGTCGAGTGGAGAGCGCTGGGTGGCACCGTTGCCTC